>JBKJII010000213.1:0-9270 GCA_046598505.1 Caulobacter sp.
CCGGCGGTTCGGCCCCGACCGACGGCGGCTGGATCCTCTGATCAGGCAGGGCGCGGGGAGTCCCTCGGGATTCCCCGCGCCTCCCGCCGTGCTATAGGCGGGCCTTTCAGGAGGTGACCCGATGGCCCAGACGAAAATCGGCGCGGCTGCGGCGGTGGCGAAGCTCAACGGCTGGACCGCGGCGACGGACGGCCGGGACGCCATCCTCAAGACCTTCAGGTTCGACGATTTCAACGCCGCCTTCGGGTTCATGACCCGCGTGGCGCTGATGGCCGACAAGCTCGACCACCATCCCGAATGGTTCAACGTCTACAACCGCGTCGAGGTGCTGCTGGCCACCCATGACGCCGACGGCGTCACGGCCCTCGACGTGAAGCTGGCGGCCTTCATGGATTCCATCACGGCCTGATCCTGGCTTGCGCGGCGTGGCGGGCGCCTGAACAATGGTCCCCGTGATTGGGGGGAAGCAGGCGATGGCGAATGAGACGGCGGGGCAGTCGCCCCTGAGCGCCTGGAGGCTGGCGGCCTTCGCGCTGCCCTGCATTCCGGTGGCGGCGATGCTTCTGCCGGTCACGGTCTATCTGCCCAACTACTACGCCACCGAGCTAGGCGTCAGCCTGGCCGTCATCGGCTCGGTATTCGCCCTGGTCCGGCTGTTCGACCTGTGGCTGGATCCGACGCTCGGTTTCCTGATCGACAAGACCTCTACCCGCTACGGGCGGTTCAGGCCGTGGCTGGTCTGCGGCACGCCTATCGCGGTGGTCGCCGTCATGATGCTGTTCATGGCCCGGCCCGGAATCGACGGGACCTACATTCTGACCTGGCTGGTGCTTGGGTTCATCGGCCAGTCGATGGCCTCGATGGCGCATGTCGCCTGGGCCGCGCGCCTCGCGCCGCAGTACGACCAGCGCTCGCGCGTCTATGGCTGGTGGCAGGGTTTCACGATCGTCGGCCTGATCACGGTGCTGGCCATGCCGCCGTTGATGAAGATCGGCTTTGGTCTCGACCATGCAGCCGGGGTCAGGGCTATGGGCTGGTTTGTCGTGCTGTCGCTGCCCCCGACCATCCTGATCGCCGTGCTGCTGGTTCCGGAACCGCCGATCCAGCGCAACATCAATCCACCCCACTGGCGGCAGTATCTGGACCTGATGCGGCGCGGCTCTGTCCTGCGTCTGCTGGCCACCGATATCGTCCTGGGCACGGGGCCGGCCATCGCCGGTTCGCTGTTCTTCTTCTATTTCGAGGCTGTCCGCGGCCTTGACCGGTCGATCGCCGGACTTCTGTTGCTGCTCTACTTCCTCGGGGCCCTGGCCGGGGCGCCGCTGTGGGCCTGGCTGGGCCGACGCATCAGCAAGCATCGCGCCCTGATGATAGCCGCGATCGCCTACGCCGGGTTGCAGGCCGCGATCCTGATCACGCCGGACGGACTGGTCTGGGGAATCGTGGCCATGGCCCTGGCGGGCCTGCCTTTTTCGGCCGGGCCGATCCTGTTGCGGGCGATGATGGCCGACATCGGCGACGAGGAACGCCTCGCCAGCGGCGTGGACCGCAACGGTCTGCTGTTCGGCCTGCTCAGCGGCTCGGTGAAGATCGGCTCGTCCCTGGCGGTGCTCCTCGGCTTCGGCGCGCTCGAGGCTTTCGGCTTTGAGGCCCGGCTGGGCGTCGGCAACAGTGACGAGGCCCTGCTGGCCCTGTCCATCGCCTTCGCCGTGGCGCCGGCCATCCTGGGCATTATCGCTGCCGTCCTGATCGCCGGCCACCGTCTGGACGCCGCGGCCCACGCCGGCGTCATCGCCAAGCTGGCGGCGCGCGACGCCCTGGCGGACCAGTAGTCTTCAGCCGCAAACGCAAACGCCCGGCGCGCCGGGGGAAACCGGTGGCCGGGCGTCAGCGTCGTTTTCAGCCGTCAGGCGGACGTTCGTCCGTCCGCCTGGTCAGCGTTTTCTAGTAGCCGATGAACTTCGAGAAGGTCGGCACGATCAGCAGCCAGGTGTCGAGGGCGTAGGCCATCGACTCCGAGGTGTAGCCCTTGGCCACGTCGATGTCGTAGCGCGCGTACGGGTCCATCTCGTCGTCCAGGGCGCAGCGGCCGAAGCGCTTGGTGTAGTTCCACTCGTTGCACTTGGCGTAGGTAATTCCGTTGTCGAGATCGAAGCCCGACGAGAACTGGATGCTGGTGCAGCGGCCGGCGGTGCAGTCGTAGAAGTAGATGCGCCAGTTCAGGTCGTCGGACGAGCTCTTGATCATGGGATCACCAGCGTCGTCCTTGGTGATTTCCACGGGCAGGCTGTGGGCGCGCAACACGGCGGCCACTTCCTGGGCGCTGACCCCGGCCGACGGATAGGTGTAGGCGGCGGCGGGAAGAGCGGCGAAGGCCACGGCGGTGATCGCAGCGGCGGCGGCGAGGATCTTTTTCACGTTGGTATTCCCCCAAGTGGTACTGACAATGAAGTCCATATGAAGCCAAAACGCTCGCGCACCATACCCCAAATAGGGGGTTGAGGGGTGTTTTTGACCGGCGCCGGGCAGGGGCGCGGGGCGGGGCCCCGGCGCGCGCGCAATCCAGCGGCCGGCCGCCATTCCCGATCCGTCAGTGTCTTCGCCCTGCGCCCTATGTCCGACACACCACCACGCACCGCTCCGCCAGCACCAGTCCGGCGTCGATCAGCGGAATGTCCAGATCGTCCTGCGCCAGCACCAGCGGGACCTCGGTGCAACCTGCGATGATCGCCTCGGCGCCGGCCTCGGCCAGGGACTCGGCGACCGCGGCCAACTCGTCCTGGACCTCCTCGCCCAGGTCGCCGCCCTTGATGCGGTAGAGCAGGCTCATGAACCACTCCTGCTTGGCCTTGGTCAGCGCCACGGGCTCCATTCCCATGCCGGTCAGCCTGTCCGTATAGAGGCCCAGCGCCAGGCCGGTGGCGAGGACGCCGACCTTCGTCGCCCCGCCCAGCCGGGCCCTCTGGCAGGCCATGTCGATCATGTCGATCAGGGGTAGTCCCGAGGCCGTCCGCACCTCGTCGGCATAGGCGTGCGCGGTGTTGCAGGCGATGGCCAGGACCTGCGCCCCGGCGTCACGCAGCCCGACGGCCATCGCCGCCAGCACCGGGCCTGGCGCGTCGCCCGGGTCATTGCGGTCGGGCACCTGCGGATTGATGTCGACCAGCACCCGCAAATGGTCCTGATCCCGGCCGGCCGGCGTCGCGGCCTGCAGCTTGGTGAGGAAGTCCAGCGTCGCCGCCGGACCCATGCCGCCAAGAACCCCGAGGGTCTTCATGGTTGGTCCCTGCATTTTGTCCCTGCGTCCTTCGAGACGCGGCGTTGTCGCTCCTCAGGATGACGAATTCTGGCGGACTGCAAAATGCTCGTCATGGTGAGGAGCGCGCAGCGCGTCTCGAACCCCGAACTATCTCACAGTAGCGCCGGTTCCAGTTCGCCGTGATAGCCGAACAGCCCCTGCGCCCCGCCAGTATGCAGGAACACCACCGTCTCGCCCTCGAACGCACCCTGTTTCGCCAGCGCGATCAGGCCCTTCATCGCCTTGCCGGTATAGACCGGATCGAGCAGCAGCCCCTCGGTCCGGGCGGCCAGTTTCAGGGCGTCGATCACGGCCTGGTCGATCAGGCCGTAGCCCGCGCCGACATAGTCGCAGTCGGCGACGACCATCTCCCGCGTCACCCGCTCGGGGTGGCCCAGCAGGCCGGCTGTCTCGACGGCGAGGTTGAAGACGTTTGTCTCCTGCTTGTCCTTCGGCGCCCGCACCCCGATGCCCAGAACGGGGATGTCTGCGCCGCTGACCGCCATACCGGCGACCAGGCCCGCGTGCGTGCCGGCGCTGCCCGTCGCCGTGACCAGCCGGTCGATGACCAGTCCCTCGTCATTGGCCTGTCCCGCCAGCTCCAGCGCGCAGTCGACGTAGCCCAGCGCCCCGACCGCGTTCGATCCACCGCCCGGAATGATGTAGGGGACCGCGCCCCGCTTGCGCGCGGCGGCGGCGTTGACCTCCATCTCGGCGTTCATGTCCAGGCCCGCCGGCACGGTGCGAATCGACGCCCCCAGCAGGCGGTCCAGCAGCACGTTGCCGGATCCGACATAGTCGACCGCCTGGTTGCCGGTGCGGTTCTCCAGAATGATCTCGCAGGCCATGCCGAAACTGGCCGCCGCCGCCGCCGTCTGGCGCACATGGTTGGACTGCACCGCGCCCTGGGTGATCAGGGTGTCGGCGCCCTGTTCCAGCGCCTCGCCCAGCAGGAACTCCAGCTTGCGCGTCTTGTTGCCGCCGCCCGCCAGGCCCGTGCAATCGTCGCGCTTGATCCACAGGTCGATGCCCAGTTCGGCGCTCAGCCGCGGCGCGGGTTCCAGCGGCGTGGGCAGATGCGCAAAGCGGGCGCGGGCGAACTTGGCGAGATTCATGGACCATCCCTCTGACTGGTAACCCGTGCTATCATGCCCGGACCAAAGCTTCACGCCGGGGAGGAGACAACCGATGACCCCCAAAGTCGTGTTCGCGTCGGCCGCAGTGGCCATCACGCTCGGATTCGCCGCTCCGGCATCGTCGGCGGCTTTCGTCCTTGGCGGCGGCCTGGCGGACGCCTGTTCCCGCTTCGCGGTGGACGGCCGGTCCGACGACTACTCTCTCAGCACCTGCACCTACGCGCTGGAGACGGAAAGTCTGGTCAAGCGCGATCGCGCGGCCACCCTGGTCAACCGCGGGGTCATCCAGCTGCGCCGCAAGAGCTACGCCTCGGCCAACCGTGACTTCGACGCGGCGATCCGCCTCGCGCCAGGCATGGGCGAGGCTTTCGTCAACCGCGGCGCGGCCCTGATCGCCCAACACCGCTGGCAAGAGGGCATGGCCGATATCAACAAGGGCCTGAGCCTCGACCCGGACGAGCCGGAGAAGGCCTACTTCAACCGCGCCCTGGCCTGGGAAGCGCTCGACGACGTGGCGGCCGCCTGGCGCGACTACACCAAGGCGCTCGAGCTGAAGCCCGGCTGGGATGCGCCCCGCAAGGAGCTGGCCCGGTTCACGGTGACGGCGAAGTAGCGCTTGTCGCCCTCAAATCCGCTCTCCCGGCGAAGGAGATCACTGGAGACAGGAATGCGCACGAAAGCCCTCACCCTCGCCGCCGCGCTCGCCCTCGCTCTGGCCACGCCGGCCGCGGCATCGGTCCTCATCATGGGCTCGGGCCTCGCGCCCGACTGTTCCAAGGCGGCCTTCGCGGGCCGGGCTGACCGGGAGTCGATCCTGCTCTGCAGTCGCGCGCTCGACGAGGAAGGCATGGCCCGCCGCGACCGGGCCGGCACGTTCGTCAATCGCGGCGTCATGCTGATGCGGGGTCGCGACTACGACGCGGCTCGCGCCGACTTCGACAAGGCCATCGCCCTCGACCCGACCCTGGGTGAGGCGTTCGTCAATCGCGGCGTCTCGCTGATGGCCGGCAAGGACTACGCCGGCGCCCTGGCCCAGATCGAACAGGGTCTGGCCCTCGGCGTCGATGAACCGGCCAAGGCCTACTACAACCGCGCCCTGGTCCAGGAATCCCTCGGCGACGCCGCAGCCGCCTGGCGCGACTACACCAGGGCCCAGGAACTGGCCCCCGACTGGCCCCTGCCGGCCAAACAACTGACCCGCTTCACGGTCAGCCGGCCTTAGGCGCAAAACCCGTTGTCATCCCGGACGGCCTGCAAGGCCGATCCGGGACCCAGTCTGTCCTTGATCACTTCGAAGGCTGGGTCCCGGCTCTCCGCTGCGCTTCGGCCGGGATGACAGTGATTGTGGAACCCCACTGGACGGATCGTCCGCGGCGCCCCAGCGTTGAAACTGGCTGAACAGGAGATGCGCCATGCGCTGGCAGGACGGCAGGCAATCGGGAAACATCGAGGATCGGCGCGGCATGGGACCGGTCGGCGCGATCGGCGGTCTGGGCCTCGGCGGCGTGGTCATCATCCTGATCGGCGTCTTTGTTTTCGGCGTCGACCCGCAGCAGATGATCAGCGCCGTCAGCGACGGCGGCGGCGTCACGGCCTCGGAGCAGGCGGGCAAGCGCGGCGTTACGACCGATGAAGGCGGCCGTTTCGTCGGCGCGATCGAGAGCTCGACCACCGACGTCTGGAGCGACATCTTCCGCCAGTCCGGATCGACCTACACGCCCACAGAGGGCGTGGTGCTCTACGATCAGGCGACGAGGACCGGCTGCGGAACCGGCCAGGCCGCGATGGGTCCGTTCTACTGCCCCGAGGACCACAAGGTGTACCTCGACCTTGCCTTCTGGAACGAGCTGGAGACCCGCTTCGGCGCGGCCGGCGACTTCGCGCGGGCCTACGTCATCGCTCATGAGGTCGGTCACCATGTCCAGTTCCTGCGCCACGAACTGTCCGCCGGGCAGGGCGCCCAGGCCCGCGGCGCGGGTGGTGGATCGGTGCGCGTCGAATTGCAGGCCGACTGCTACGCCGGCGTCTGGGCCGCGCGCACGGCCTCGATGACGGACGGCAAGGTGTCGCTTGAGCCGGGCGACCTGGAGGAGGGCCTGGCCGCGGCCAGCGCCGTCGGCGACGACACCATCCAGCGCCAGACCCAGGGCCGCGTGGCCCCCGACGCCTTCACCCACGGCACCGCGGCCCAGCGCATGCGCTGGTTCAAGCGCGGCTACGACGGCGGCGACCCCAGTCAGTGCGACACGGCCAGGGCTCCGGCGCTTTAGGCAAACACGGGGACATGGGCCTCCGGCGCGTGTCCCCGTTGTCTAGGCTGTGAGCCGCGTGATGCTCCCGGGCGAGACCCGCAACCGCAGCCAGCCGTCCTCAAGCGCCGCCATACCGGTCACCCGCACCGGATCAGCGACATAGGGCAGCACGTCGGACGTCAGCGGCCGACCCTGTTCATCCAGGACGATGAACACGCGCCGGTCCGCCTCGCGCCCGCCGGTGACGAACAGCAATGGCAGGCCGGATCGCACGCACAGCTCGGCGCAGCCCTTGTGCGTCAGGCCCTCGCCAGGCCGCATGGCCCCCAGCCAGCACTTGGCGTCCATGAGTTCCCCCTCGAGGGTCGCTCCGCCCAACGCGACAGGCGCGGCCGGCGGCGGCGGCGGGGCGATCTCAACCCGGCGGATCCAGCCGAACGGCTTTGACGCCGTGATCATCAGGTGGTCGCCACGCACGGCCGCCGAGCCGCTGACCTCGACCGGCCTGTCGACATAGTCCGCCAGCTCGAGCGCCACGCCGCACTTGTCCGGACAGCCGATCAGGGCGCTCCGCGACCGCCCGCCGGCGTCGACGAACCGCAGGCGCGGATAGGAATCCATGACCAGCCGCCCGCGCCAGACCTCGACCTTCGACGGGTCCCAGCGGCCTGGCCCCGGCGGGGTCAGCAGGCCGCCTGTCGCCGCGCCGGCCAGCCCGGCCAGGGCCGCGGTGGTCAGCCCGCCGAACAACAAGCCCCTTCGCACCGCGCTGGTCGGCGGGTTGTAGCCCACGAACAGCGGGCCCTTCGGCGTCAGCGACAGCGGCTTGCGGCTCATGACAGCAGGGCTCCCTCGCTCACCACGCCGGGCGCCAACGGCGTGGTCCCGACAAGCACCCGACCAGCCTCGATCCGCACCGGATAGGTCGCCACCTGTTCGTCGAACGGCGGCGGTGAGCGGCCGTCGTTCGGCCGGTACTGCCAGCCGTGCCAGGGGCAGGTGACGCAGCCGTCGATGATCCGGCCTTCGCCCAGCGGGCCGTTCTGGTGCGGGCAGACGTTGCTCAGCGCGAATACCCGCTCGCCGTCGCGGAACACGGCGATCCGCTCGCCGCTTTCGGGGGCGACGATCACCGCCGCGCCGTCGGGAATGGCGAGCGCGGGTCCGGCGTCGAGCCACTCACCGGGCCGGCTCGCCCGCCGGTCGCGCAGCACTTCCCGCGTTCCGGCGACCAGATGCAGCAGCGCCAGCCCGCCGCCGGCGCCCAGCAGCAGCGCCGGATAGAGGTCCGCCCGCTCGACCAGCAGCGCGCCGAACGCGATGTGCGCCACCAGCAGGCCATAGGCGGCATAGACCGCCATATGCAGCCCCTTCCACCAGCGGGGCGTCAGCACCTTCAGCCAGTGGTCGTGGCTGGTCGCGGCCATCAGCAGCAGGATCACCAGCGCCGCCAGCCCGAACAGCTCGAACGGGATCGCTGTGACCGCCAGCGCCGGCGGTCGCGAGACCAGCAGCGCCACGAACGGGTTGTAGGGCGAGGACCCGTAGTACCAGGCGATGACCAGCGCTGCATGGGCCAGCGCGATCAGCCCGACCATCACCCCGAAATGCCGCCGGTTGTAGAGCAGCGGCCTGACCGCGGGGATCAGCCGCGCCGCCGGACCGATGGCCAGCACCAGCGTCAGCATGGCGAACCCGGCCGCCCCGCTGGCCCGCATGGCGATCTGTACCGGATGGAACGACTCTCCGGCCGGCACGGCCAGGCTGGCCGCCACCGAGAAGGCCGCCCCGAACGCCAGGGCGATCACCACCATCCAGACGTCGTAGAGCGCCTTGAACCGGTTCCAGCCGATGGCGACGTACCGGTGCGCCATCAGCGCAGCGTCCCGGCGGTCGCGGCGGCGGGCGGGGGCGGACGGTGCGTCACCGCGAACCCGGCGATGGCCAGCATCAGCGGCGTCAGGATCAGCCAGACGATCAGGTGCGTCCGGCGCTTGCCGCGGGTCATGGGCGCCTCGCCAACCGCAACAGCAACACCGGCCACAGCAGCACCGCCGCCGGGGCGATGATCAGCCGGAAACCGATCCCCGCGCCCTTCGCGCCGGGATCGACCCGCCCGGCCAGCACGGTGATCCAGACCAGCGCGAACACCGCCCCGACCGCCAGGTAGACTCCCGCGCCGGCGACGATGACGGCCGCGATGTCGAGCAGCTTCTGATCCATGCCGCCTCCCGTCCCGGACAGTGCGAACCCCCCCGATCACAGTCAACCGCCCGCCCGTCACAGGTTGCGGAGCGCACGCGTGATCAGTCGAACCACGCCGCCATCTCGCTCGGCCCATGGCCACCACCGCGCCACTGCGCCACACTGGCAGCGTATCCGGGGGGAGTCGCCTATGGCCAAACAGGTTCTCACGCTCAGCCAGACCGTCGAACGGGCGGTCACCTGCGAGCGGTGCCAGGCGCGCTATGTCTACGATCACAAGGTCGAGGTGAAGGAGACGCTCGGCAGCGGCTCGCACGCCGAGGCGGTCGCCCGCGCGCGCGCCGAGGCCGCCCTGACCCGCGAGATCGCCGAGACCACG
>JBKJII010000232.1:0-4410 GCA_046598505.1 Caulobacter sp.
CCGGCCACGGTGCTGACCAGCCAGCCGTCGCCGTCGCGCGCAAGGCCCTCGTTGACCACGCCGGCGGGGCCCAGGGTGGCCATGTCGGTGATCACGCCGACAGGCTTGCTGTTGGCCGCCAGTCTCGCACCGATCGCAGCATAGCCCGGGCGACTGGTCAGCGAGGCCAGCGCGGGATCGTCGGCAAGGGGATAGGCCAGACCAAGATCGGCATAGACGGCCAGCCGGCCCATCGCTTCGTCCGGCTTGCCGGCCGCCGCCTCCGTGCGGGCAAGCCGGATCAGCACGCCGGGCGCCGTCGGAAACAGCGCAAGGGCCGCTTCGAATTTGGCCTCGGCGCCTTTCAGGTCTCCGGCCTTGCCGGCGGCTCCGGCTTCGGCGCGCAGGCGGAAATATTGCTCTAGCCGGCTCTCCGGCGCTGCGGCCGCGATCAGCAGCAGCGCAGCCAGGGCCGCCGCGAACGCCCTACCCGTGCGGGCTGACATACGGGCTGACCATGCCGAGGGGGACGGCGGTGGTGTTCTTCACGCCGCGAATGACGATGCGGCTCTCGATGTTCGACACCAGACCCAGTGACAGGATCTTGTCGCGCAGGAAGTCGTCGAAGGCGTGCATGTCGCGGGTGACGATGCGCAGCTCGTAGTCGGCGGAGCCGGTGACGGTGGCGCACTGCACCACCTCGGCCCATTTGATCACATTGCCCTCGAACTGCTCGAGGTTCTCCTTGGTCGGCAGGCTGAGCTTGACGGTGCAGTAGACCTCGAAGCCGAGGCCCAGCTGTTCGCGATCGAGGATGGTCACCCGGCGCTGGATGATGCCGGCATCTTCCAGACGCTTGATCCGGCGCCAGCAGGGGCTGGAGGACAGGCCGACACGTTCGGCGATTTCGGCAACCGACAGGCTGGCGTCGTGTTGAATGAGATCGAGAATCTTTGCGTCAACCGCGTCGAGCTGCTCGGCCAAACCTTTTTCCCCCAATATGCCGTTCCGCGCCTTGATCGTGCTGAACAGCACGGTGAATGGGGCACGGCTTTGGCAAGCAATTTCGCCGTGCTTATATGATCTTGCAAGCCGAACCGACTCCGCCACAGGAAAGATTTTTCAATGCGGCACGACAATGTGACGCTGGACGACAAATATCTGCTCGAAAACGGTCGTGCGTTCATAACCGGCGTGCAGGCGTTGATCCGGGTCATGCTCGATCGTCGGCGCCTCGATCTGCGGGACGGACTGAATACGGCGGGGTTCGTTTCCGGCTATCGCGGCTCGCCGCTCGGCGGGCTGGACCAGCAGGCTGGCCGGGCCGGCAAGCTGCTCAAGAGCCATGAGATCGTCTTCAAGGAAGGCCTCAACGAGGACCTCGCCGCGACCGCCGTCTGGGGCAGCCAGCAAGCCAATCTGTTCCCCGGCGCGAAGTACGATGGCGTCAGCGCCATGTGGTACGGCAAGGCGCCCGGCGTCGACCGCACGGGCGACGTGTTCAAGCACGCCAACTTCGCCGGCACGACGCCGCGCGGCGGGGTCATCGCGGTGGCCGGCGACGACCACAACTGCAAGTCCTCGACCCTGCCGTCACAGTCCGAATACGCCTTCCAGGACTCCGAGATGCCGGTGCTGTCGCCGGCCGACGTGCAGGAGGTGCTCGACTACGGCCTGCTCGGCCTCTCCATGTCCCGCTTCAGTGGCCTGTGGACCGGCGTCATTGCGCTGGCCGACACCATGGACAGCGGTGTGACCATCGATGTCTCGCTGGATCGCCACAAGCACGTCGTCCCCGAGAATTTCGCCATGCCGCCGGGCGGCGTCCATATCCGGCTGAAGGACCAGCCGATGGACAAGGAGCTGCGGCTCCGCAACTACAAGATTCCCGCCGCCCTGGCCTTCGCTCGCGCCAATGGCATCGACCGGGTGGCGCTGGCCGCTCCGCGTCCGCGTCTGGGCATCGTCTGCTCGGGCCAGGCCTACAAGGACGTGCTGGAAGCCTTCTCGGCCATGCAGCTGGACCTCGACGAGGCCGCCGCCCTCGGCGTCTCGATCTACAAGGTCGGCATGCCTTGGCCGCTCGAGCCTCAGGGCCTGCGCGCCTTCGCCGCCGGACTCGAGACCCTGATGTGCATCGAGCACAAGCGTCCACTGATCGAGGATCAGGCCCGCGCCGTCCTCTACGACCTGCCCGCCCACGCCCGGCCCAGGATCATCGGCAAAAAGGACGAGAACGGCCGGCCCCTGATGGAGCAGACCGGCTCCCTGACCGTCGCCGCCATCGCGCTCGACCTCTACAACTATCTGCCGGACGGTCCGCACCGCGAACGGGCTCAGGCCTACCTCGACAAGGTCTCCGCCGCCTCGATGGCCGCCGTGACCCTGGCCAGCGACCAGCAGCGCAAGCCGTTCTTCTGCTCGGGCTGCCCGCACAACACCTCAACCCGCCTGCCGGAAGGCAGCCGCGCCCTGGCCGGCATCGGCTGCCATTACATGGCCGGTTTCAACGACCCCTCCACCGACCTCAACACCCACATGGGCGGCGAGGGCCTGACCTGGGTCGGCGCGGCGCCGTTCACCAGCGAGAAGCACGTCTTCGTCAATCTGGGCGACGGCACCTACAACCACTCCGGCTCGCTCGCCATCCGCGCGGCGATCGCGGCCGGCGCCAACATCACCTACAAGCTGCTGTTCAACGACGCGGTGGCCATGACCGGCGGACAGGCGGCCGAGAGCGGCTTCACCCCCGCCCAGATCACCCGCCAGCTGGCCAGCGAAGGCATCACGAAGACGGTCGTCGTGGTTGATGAGCTGGAGCGCTACGAAGGCGTCACCGACCTGGCCCCCGGGGTCGAGGTGTTTCCGCGTTCGGACCTGATGAAGGTCCAGCGCATGCTGCGCGACACGCCGGGCGTGACGGTGCTGCTCTATGACCAGACGTGCGCTACCGAAAAGCGTCGTCGTCGCAAGCGCGGCACGATGGAGAAGGCCCCGCGCCGGGTGTTCATCAACCCGCTGGTTTGCGAAGGCTGCGGCGACTGTTCGGTCAAGTCCAACTGCGTCTCGGTCGAGCCGCTCAACACCGAGTTCGGCCGCAAGCGCAAGATCAACCAGTCGACCTGTAACCAGGACTACAGCTGCGTCGACGGCTTCTGTCCGTCGTTCATCACGCTGGAGGGCGCCGAGAACGCCACCCGCGAGAAGATGGCCGCGCTCACGGCGGACGCCACCCCGCTGCCCGAGTTCGAGCCGCTGGAAGGGGTGCGCCGCATCCTGTTCACCGGCATCGGCGGAACGGGCGTGACGACGGTCGCCTCGATCCTGGCGATGGCCGCCCATATCGACGGCCGCGCGGCCAG
Source organism: Caulobacter sp. (assembly GCA_046598505.1). Taxonomy (GTDB): domain Bacteria; phylum Pseudomonadota; class Alphaproteobacteria; order Caulobacterales; family Caulobacteraceae; genus Caulobacter. The sequence continues at coordinate 3,342 of JBKJII010000232.1, forward strand.
CGTGGTCGACATGACCGGCCTGGCCCAGAAGGGCGGCTCGGTGTTCAGCCATGTGAAGATCGGCGAGCGCGAGGACACCGTGGTCGGCGGCCGCGTGCCGGCGGCCTCGACCGACGTGCTGATCGCCTGCGACCTGCTGGTAGCCGCAAGCCCGGAAGGCCTGGCGCTGTTCTCGAAGAAGACCACCAGGGCCTTCGGCAACGCCGACTTCTCGCCGACAGCCGACTTCGTCACCAACCGCGACGTGCGCTTCGACACCGCCGGCATGGCCCGCAAGGTCGCGGCGGCAACGAAGAGCTATGACGCCTGCCCGTCGCAGGCGCTGGCCGAACACAAGCTGGGCGACGGCATCTACGCCAACATGATCATGCTGGGCTTCACCTGGCAGAAGGGCGTGATCCCGCTCTCCAGCCGGTCGATCTACCGCGCGATCAAGCTCAACGGCGTGGACTATGAGTCCAACCTCCAGGCTTTCGAGGTCGGCCGCAAGGCGGCCATGGACCCTGAGTTCAAGGGCCAGCCCGAGGACGACGTGGCGACGCCGGAGACGATGCCGCTGGACGACCTGATCGCCAAACGGACAGCCGAACTGACGGCCTACCAGAACGCCGCCTACGCCGCGCGTTTCGCCAAGCGGGTGGCCGAGGTGAAGGCCGCCGAGGCCGCGCTCGGGACCGGAGACGCCCTGACGCGGGCGGTGGCGGTCAACCTCTACAAGCTGATGGCCTACAAGGACGAGTACGAGGTCGCCCGGCTCTACACCGACGGCCGGTTCGCCAGTGAGCTGGCCGGCACTTTCAAGGGCGGCAAGGTCAAGATCTGGATGAGTCCGCCGCTGATCTCCCCCAAGGGCCCGGACGGCAAGCCGAAGAAGATCGCCCTCGGCGGCTGGATGATCGACCTGGCCTTCCCGGTCATGACGCGCATGAAGGGCCTGCGCGGCGGTCCGCTGGACATCTTCGGCATGACCGAGGAGCGCAGGATGGAGCGCGGCCTGATCGTGTCGTACGAGTCCCAGCTGGACATGATCCTCGCCGGCCTGACGGCGGAGCGCCTGGCTCTGGCCGCG
>JBKJII010000303.1:0-4777 GCA_046598505.1 Caulobacter sp.
GCAGTTTGGCATCGACCCGGCTTTCGTCTCCGAACTCGCGAAGGAAGTGAAGGCAGCCAAGGATACGGGCCTGCAGATCTGCCTCGTCATCGGCGGCGGCAACATCTTCCGCGGCATGGCCGGGGCGGCCAAGGGCATGGACCGTGCCCAGGCGGATTACATGGGCATGCTCGCCACCGTGATGAATGCGCTCGCCATGCAGAATGCGCTCGAACAGCTTGGCGTGCCCACGCGGGTGCAATCGGCGATCGAGATGGACAAGGTCTGCGAGCCGGTGATCCGCCGCCGGGCTGAGCGTCATCTGGAAAAAGGGCGCGTGGTGATCTTCGCCGCAGGCGTCGGCGAGCCCTATTTCACCACCGACAGCGGCGCGGCCCTGCGCGCGGCGGAGATGAAGTGCGACGCCCTGTTCAAGGGCACAAGCGTGGACGGCGTCTACACAGCCGACCCCAAGAAGGACAAAACCGCCGAACGGTTCGACCGTCTGACCTATCACGACGTGCTGTCGCGCGACCTGAAGGTCATGGACGCTTCGGCGATCAGCCTGATGCGTGAAAACGGCATTCCGATCGTGGTCTTTTCGATCCGCGAGCGGGGCAATCTGATGAAGGTGCTGCGCGGCGAGGGCGTCCATACCGTCATCGCCGAAGCTGCATAGAAGCAAGAAGGAGCCTGCACATGGCCGCTGGCGAGAAACCCGAGCTGAGCAACTACAAGGGGCGGATGGACAAGGCCGTCGCCGCCCTGAAGGACGAATTCGCCAGTCTGCGGACGGGCCGGGCCTCCGCCGGCCTGCTCGATCAGGTGCACGTGGAAGCCTATGGCAACACCGTGCCGCTGAATCAGGTCGGCTCGGTCAGCGTCCCCGAGCCGCGCTCGATCAGCGTCAGTGTCTGGGACCGGGCGCTGGTGGTTTCCGTGGAGAAGGCCATCCGCAACTCCGGTCTCGGCTTCAACCCGGTCGTCGAGGGGCAGAACCTGCGCATTCCCGTGCCGGCGCTGACCGAGGAGCGCCGCAAGGACCTGGTCAAGGTGGCCGGAAAGTACGCTGAACAGCAGAAGATCGCCGTCCGCAACGTCCGCCGCGACGCCATGGACGACCTGAAAAAGGCCGAGAAGGATTCGGTCATCACCCAGGACGAGCTCCGCCGGATGGACGGCGAGGTGCAGAAGATGACCGACGAGGCCGTCAGGCGGGTCGACGAGACCTTGAAAACAAAAGAACAAGAGATCATGCAGGTTTGAGCTGTACGTTCCGCGGGGGATGACGCGCGACGGACAGAAGGGAGTGGCGATGACGCCGACGGACGGGCCGCTGCACGTCGCCATCATCATGGATGGCAACGGGCGCTGGGCCAAACAACGCGGCCTGCCACGCACTTTCGGTCACCGGGAGGGCGTCAAGGCCCTCAAGAGAACCGTCGAGGCCGCGTCGGGTCTCGGCGTTACGACCCTGACTGTGTTCGGCTTCTCGACGGAGAACTGGCGTCGGCCGATGGCCGAGGTCTCCGAACTGATGAGCCTGCTCAAGCACTATGTGGAGAGCGACCTCGAACGGCTGGTCCGCGAGGGCGTGAAGGTTCGCATCATCGGTCGCCGCACGGGTCTCAAGCCTGACATTCTGGCCGTCATCGACCGCGCGGAGACGCGCACGGCTCACAACACCCGTTTCCTGCTGCAGGTCGCCTTCAACTACGGCGGGCGGGCCGACATCACCGACGCCGCCCGGCGTTTCGCCGAGGAGGTGGAGCAGGGCAGGGCTCGCGCCGCCGATCTCGACGAGACCCTGTTCGAGCAGAAGCTGTCCACGGCCCAGACGCCGGCGCCGGATCTGATCGTGCGAACCAGCGGCGAGCGTCGCATCTCCAACTTCCTGCTCTGGGAATGCGCCTACGCCGAGTTGGTGTTCCAGGATGTCTACTGGCCGGACTACGGCCCCGAGCATCTTCAGGCCGCGATTGATGAGTACCGGGCCCGTGAGCGGCGTTATGGCGGAGCCGCGTCTGATGACGTCCTCGCCGCCGGCTAGACGCTTTGACTGGGACAATCTGGGAGTCCGCGTCGCTTCGGCGAGCGTGCTGATCCCGGCTGTCATCGTGGCCCTGTGGTTCGGCGGCTGGGCCTGGCTGTTGCTGGTGGCCATCGGCGTGGCCCTGCTGGCCAACGAGTGGGGCGTGATGAGCGCGCCGGTCGCTCCGGTCCGCATCGCCACGGCCGTCACGGTCGGCGTGCTGGCCAGCGTCTTCGCCATGTATTTCCACGAGCATGCGCTCTCCTGGGCGCTCGTGGTGGTCGGCGCCTGCCTGGCCGCGCTGGTCGCCCGGGGCACGGCCGAACGGCCCGCCGACGCCGCCTATGGCGTCATCTACATCGCGCCCTGCGCCATCGCCCTGCTGTGGCTGCGCGGCGAGGAACACGGCCGCAGCTGGGCGACGATGCTGTTTGCGGTCACCTGGTCGGCAGACATCTGCGCCTTCCTGGTCGGCAGCGCCCTGAAGGGCCCCAAGCTCTGGCCGCGGTTTTCGCCTAACAAGACCTGGTCCGGTTTCTTCGGCGGCCTGGTCGGGGCGATGATCGCCGGGGTGCTGGTGGCGACCTTCTCCGACGCGACCCTGACCTGGTACACGGCCGCTCTCGTTGGCCTTGCCGGCGGTCTGGCGACCATGGCCGGCGATCTCTGGGAGTCGGCCCTCAAGCGCCGGTTCGGGGTCAAGGACTCGGGCGACCTGATTCCGGGGCACGGCGGCCTGCTCGACCGTGTCGACGGCCTGATGTTCGCCTCGGTGGTCATTGCCGGCGCCCGGTTGATCGACCAGCTGGGCTGGCCGGTTTGACCCTCGCTCGCACAGTGGTCGTGCTGGGATCGACCGGCTCGATCGGTGTCTCGACCCTGGACCTGTTCGACAAGTCGGGCGCCGAGGTTGAAATTCTCGCCCTGACCGCGGGCCGCAACGTCGAGAAGCTGGCCCAGCAGGCCTTGCGCTGGCGCCCGCGACTGGCGGTCATCGAGCAGGAGTCGCTACTGGGTGAGCTGCGCGAGCGCCTGACGGGCAGCGGCATCGCCACGGCCGGCGGGGCGCAGGCCGTGCAGGATGCGGCGGCCATGGGCGCGGACTGGGTCATGTCGGCGATCGTCGGCGCCGCCGGACTGGCGCCGACTCTCGCGGCGGCCCGCATGGGCTCCGTCATCGCCCTGGCCAACAAGGAGAGCCTTGTCTGCGCCGGCCCGGCGCTTCTGGAGATCGCGCGGCTGGCCGGGGGGCGGGTGATTCCGGTCGATTCCGAGCATTCGGCGATCTTCCAGGTGCTGCAGCCCGACTGCATCAACCGCGTCGCTCGCCTGATCCTGACCGCGTCGGGCGGACCGTTCCGGACCTGGACCCGCGAGCAGATGGCTCTGGCCACACCGGAACAGGCGGTGGCCCATCCCAACTGGAGCATGGGCGCCAAGATTTCGATCGATTCCGCCACCATGATGAACAAGGGGCTGGAGATGATCGAGGCGTCCTACCTCTTCTCCACGCCCGCCGAACGCATTGAAGTCCTGATCCACCCCCAGTCGGTGATTCACAGCATGGTCGAATACCAGGACGGGTCGACGCTCGCGCAGCTGGGTCCGCCCGACATGCGCAGCCCGATCGCCTGCGCCTTCGCCTGGCCGGACCGTCTGCCCTGGCCCGCGGCGCCGCTGGATCTGGCCGCGATGGGGCAGCTGACGTTCTCGGCGCCGGACGATGAACGCTTCCCGGCCATCGGCATCGCCCGTGCCGCGCTCAATGCCGGCGGCGGCGCTCCGGCGGCCATGAACGCCGCCAACGAGATCGCCGTGGCGGCTTTCCTTGACCGCAAGATCGGCTTTCTCGATATTGCCCCGTTGGTTTCGGATACACTCGCCCGCATGAACGGTGTGGGGGATCTGGACACCGGCGTGGGGGACGGCGCTCTCGAGAGCGCGATGATGGTCGATGCGAGCGCCCGACGCGTAGCGACGGAAGCGGTTTCACAACGTCCTGGCTTCCACTGACAGTAGGGGAGTAACCGGCCGTTGCCTGACGTTGTGTCCTGGATTGTGCCGTTTCTGTTTGTGCTGACGCTCGTGGTCACGATCCACGAGCTCGGCCACTACTGGGCCGCCCGCGCGTTCGGCACGGTGATCGACAGCTTCTCGATCGGCTTCGGCCAGGCGATCTTCAAATGGCGCGACAAGCGGGGCGTCCAGTGGCGCATCGGCTGGATTCCGCTGGGTGGCTATGTCCGCTTCGCCGGCGACGAGAACGCGGCCAGCATCCCCGATCACGACGATCTGGCGGAGATGAAAGCGAAGATCCTCGAGCATAATCCGCCGGCGGCGCTGCAGAAGTTCTTTCATTTCAAGCCGGTCTGGCAGCGCGCCATCATCACCGTGGCCGGGCCGGCGGCCAATTTCATCCTCGCGATCGTACTGTTCGCCTTGTTCTTCGGGGTGTTCGGCGAGGTCCAGGTCACGCCGCGCATCACCGCTGTGACACCGGGGAGCGCCGCTGAGCAAGCCGGCTTCAAGGCCGGGGACATCATCCGCACCGCTGAAGGGCGCGTGATCCACGACTTCAAGGAGATCGTCCCGATCGTGGCGATCCGCGCCAATTCGCCGATCCCCTTTACCGTCGAGCGCGCCGGCAGCATCGTGCAGCTGGTCGCCACGCCTCAGCAGAAAATGGTGGTCGATCCGACCGGCGCGCACCAGCGCATCGGCGTTCTCGGGCTGGAAAGCCGGCGCGCACCAGCGCATCGGCTTTCC
>JBKJII010000398.1:0-1484 GCA_046598505.1 Caulobacter sp.
ACCAACTGCGGACAGATCAAGACCGGCTCGCTGGCCCGCTCGGACCGCACCGCCAAATACAACCAGCTGCTGCGCATCGAGGAACAGCTCGACGACCAGGCGGTGTACCTGGGGCGGAAGGCGATCAAGCAAGGGTAGCACCGACCTGAACCCTTCCCCCTTTATGGGGGAAGGGCAGGGTTGGGGGCCTTCAAGGGTCCCGGATTGCGCGCGGACGACGATGTTTGCGCCCTGCCCATCGCCAGTGGCCCCCATCCCCAACCCTTCCCCCATTAAGGGGGAAGGGGGTGTGAAGATTAGCGACCCCTTAACCACGCCGTCGGCAATGTGCCGCCGTACACTCGCCGAGATTCGCCAGCGTGTTCCAACGGCTGCAGCCCCTTCTTCCGACGTTCGCCCTGCTCGGGTTGATCGTCTATTTCGTATCCCACGGGCTGACCGGGGAGCGCGGACTGCTGCTGCGCTCGCAACGACAGGCCTTGCTGGCCGAAAGAACGCGCGAACTGGCGGATCTGCACAGCCGCAGGGTGGACCTGGAGGCCCGGGCCCGGCTATTACGGGACGGCAGCCTGTCGGCGGACCTTCTTGAGGAACGCGCGCGTTCTCTTCTGGGATTCGCCGATCCGAAAGATTATGTGATCCGCACCAAGCCCTGATCCGGGTCGAATCTTTCGTCCCGGTCGCCTAGCGAGGGACGATCAGGCCGCTGATGAGACGGTCCACGGGAGATGTGTATGGCGCGGTCGCCTAAGGCGGAAAAAGTTTCGGGCAAGAGCAATGACACCGGTGTCAAATCCGGATCGAAGGCGCAGCTCCTCAGCTACTATCGGGACATGCTGCTGATCCGCCGGTTCGAGGAACGGGCCGGCCAGCTGTATGGCATGGGTCTGATCGGTGGCTTCTGCCACCTCTACATCGGCCAGGAGGCCATCGCCGTGGGCATGGAGGCAATCCGCAAGCCCGGTGACCAGATCATCACCGGCTACCGCGACCACGGCCACATGCTGGCCGCCGGCATGGACCCCAACCAGGTCATGGCCGAGCTCACCGGCCGGTCGGGCGGCTCGTCGAAGGGCAAGGGCGGGTCGATGCACATGTTCTCGACCCAGGCCGGCTTCTACGGCGGCCACGGCATCGTCGGGGCGCAGGTGAGCCTGGGCACCGGTCTGGCCCTGGCTGACAAGTACAAGGGCAACGGCAACGTCAGCTTCACCTATTTCGGCGACGGCGCGGCCAACCAGGGCCAGGTCTACGAGAGCTTCAACATGGCCGAGCTTTGGGGCCTGCCGGTGGTCTATGTGGTCGAGAACAACCAGTACGCCATGGGCACGTCCATCGAGCGGTCCAGCTCCGAGACCCGGCTGCACAAGCGCGGCGTGTCGTTCAACATTCCCGGCGAGGAAGTCGACGGCATGGACGTCGAACCCGTGGCCGCCGCCGGCGCCAAGGCGGCCGAGCACGCCCGGTCCGGCAAGGGCCCCTAT
>JBKJII010000163.1:0-8550 GCA_046598505.1 Caulobacter sp.
GGCGCGCTTGCCGCCTGGGCCTGGCTCTACGCCGAGCTGGGCGGCGTCCTGACCCGCGAACCGGCGCTGATGAACGCGCCCGTGGTCGCCTGGGGTCATTCGCGCAACGGCAAGGCCGCCCTTCTGGCCGGCGCGACCTATCCCTCGATCGCCGGTGTCATCGCCCACCAGTCGGGCCGTGGCGGCGGCGCCCTGACCCGCGGTCCGGTCGGGGAAACTGTTCGCCAGATCACCGACAGCTACGGCTACTGGTTCTCGCCCCGTTTTGCGACCTGGGCCGGACGCGAACAGGACATTCCGGTCGACCAGCACCAACTGCTTGCGCTCAGCGCGCCCAGGCCGGTGCTGATCGGCGCCGGGAACCGGGACCGCTGGTCTGATCCATCGGGCACACTCCGGGCCGTTCAGGGCGCAAACCCGGTCTACCGGCTCTACGGCGCGCCGGCGTTCACACAGACCGAACTCGCCGAACCGGACCTGGGCAAACCGCAGGCCTTCTTCATGCGCCAGGGCACGCACGGGGTGACGACGCGGGACTGGGAGACCTTCCTGACCTTCCTGGACGCCAATTTCCCGACAGGACGGGCGCCCCCGCCGCGCTGAGCGGGGCGTAATCGGTTCCGTAAGTTTCTTCGGGGATGATCCGCTCGGGCGTCGAAACGCTCCGGGATGGCATGCCGCTTGCTGCCGTTCCGTCGCAAACCGCCAGAAGGGCCGGATTACGCCAACGATGACCGAGCTTGTCGACACCCATCTGCTCAGGCCCGACAGCGCTGATCGCGGCGGCTGGACGCGCGAGCGTGGCCTCGCCCTCGCCGGTCTGGTCCTCTACGCCGCCCTGCTGGCCGCCGGCTGGCGTCTGCTCGTGCCGCTGATCCCTGACCAGATCACCCTTTCGCTGTTCGGTCACAGCAAGACGGTCGGCGACGTCCATGCCCGGTTGTTGCGCGACGGCGGCCTGATCCTCGGCATCCTGCCCTTCGCCCTGTGGGTGGAGTGGATGGCCGTCGGCTGGTCGCAAAGCTCGTTGCGCAGCATGCTGACGGCGCCGACACCGTCCATGCGCAGCGACATGACGCTGATGGTGCTCGGTTCGGGTCATGTGCTCGACCTGGTCGGCAAGGTGCTGGTGCTCGGCGCCTCGATGATCTCCGGCATGGCGATCCGGGACTGGTTGAAGGCCGAGACAGGCTTTGCCATCGACCCGGGCGGCCTGCCGTTTCTCGTCCAGATCGTGCTGTTCTTCTATCTCGCCAGCTTCTTCGACTACTGGACCCACCGTATCGACCACACGCGCTTCTTCTGGCCGATCCACCGCTATCATCACTCGGCCGAGGATTTCTGCGTCGTCACCTCCGCCCGCCAACACCCGGCCGCCTTCACCGGCCTGTTCATCATCAACATCCCGATGGCGCTGCTCGGCGCCACGGCGGAGGTGATGATCTATGTCAACGTGCTGGTCACGACGGTCGGCTTCCTGATCCACTCGCAGATCCGGTCCGACTGGGGCTGGGTCGGCCGCTGGCTGCTGCAGTCGCCACAGCATCACCGGCTGCACCACAAGCTGGATATGACCGAAAAGACCGGCCACTTCTCGATCACCCCGCTCTGGGACCGGCTGTTCGGGACCTGGTACGACAACGCCCACAAGTATCCGGAAATCGGGGTGGCCAAGACCTACCGGCACGGCTTCTGGATCGCGCCCGATCTGCTGCGGGATTACGTCGACTTCTGGCGCGGCCTGTTCGTCCGTAGCGCCGGCCCCGCCTGACGCTGGGGCCGCGCGTCTTCGACGGAGACAGGCGCCTGGCGGCAGGAGACAGGCCTGCCAAGCCGACAGCACCTTGCTGACAGCATAGACGCAGTGGCGGCTGACGGCGCTTGCGTCGCCTCATATTTTCGGTGAGGCTTTCATCCTCGGATGAGGCAAAAGTCTCTGGCTATCGAAAGGCGCACAGCATGAGCCTCGCCCTCCGCGTCGCCCTTTCGTCCGCCTCATTTCTGGCGGTGGCCAGTGTTGCGGTTGCCCAGACGCCTCCCCTGCGCAAAACCGACTTCGTCGCCATCGGTGGAACGAGTAACGCCGTCACCTTCGCCAGCCCTCAACTGATCACGCGCAACGGCGCCGTAACGACCGCGACCATGATCTTTGTGGTCGACCCGCCGTCGCGAAACGGCACGGTCACGGCCAGCCAGACAGAATGGATCTGGTGCGCAGACGGCCAGGTTCAGATCAAGTTGCAGGTTTCGCGCGACGCCGCGGGCAAGGAAATTTCCCGACAGGAACCCACCAGTCCGCCTGCCAAACCTGAGGCGGGAACAATAGCCGACAAGTTTGCTGTCTTCGCTTGCACGGGAAAGCTGCCGGACCCCCAGGCCGCCCGCTACGCGACGATAGAAGAAGCCATAGCCGGAGCTCGCGCCATTCTTGCCCGCAATCGGGGCCAGCCTTAGGGGAGCTCGCTGTAGCGGATGTTGGCCAGCCCCGGACTGTAATCCCGTTCTGAGTATCGATGGGTCGAGACAGCGTCGGCATGGCGACGATGGTGTCGCCTGCCGGGTTTGTGACCCAGGGCTCTAAAACCCCTATGGATCGAAGGGTTGATGGCGGAGACGGTGGGATTCGAACCCACGGTACCCTTTTGGGGTACGCTCATTTAGCAAACGAGTCCCTTCGGCCACTCGGGCACGTCTCCATCCCGCTTTCACGGGACGCCCCTCATATCCAAGAGGCGCGCGGTTCGCAATCGGGACTGCGCAAGGATTCACGGAACGCCGTTAACCGGACGCTCAGTCGGCTGTGAGACCTTGGCCTGGATGAAGTCCGTTCCGCGCCCGCATGATGACTCCCGCCCTCACCCGGAAGAAGGTTGGGTCGACGCCGTGCGCGCGTTGCACCGGGTGCTGGAGACCCAGTTTGGTCCCGATGCGAACACGACGCCGCTTGAAGATCCGCGGGATCGGCGCGGCCCCTTCCGGCCAAACCGCCTCGTTCCCGTGCGTTCGCGGCTCGAACTGCGCCACGTAACCCGCACGTTTCGGCTGATCGATGCCGCCATCATTGTCCTGACGGCGTTGGCTGCGACCCGCGCCCTGGCGACTCACGGCGTGCTGCAACTCACCCTGGGCGAACTGTTGCCGCTGATTCTGGGCGTCGGCCTGCTGCTCTGGGGCCTGCGGATCCTTGAAACCTATACCTTCGCGCTCAGCGAAGGTCTGGGCCGTCACTTCGTGCGCGTCTGCGCCGCCCTCAGCCTGGCCGGACTTCCCATCGCCATCCTGGACATGGTCGAGCCGGGCCTGGACCGCACCCTGCCCGTCTGGTTCGCAGGTGGCGCGGTGGCCCTGCTCATGCTTCACGGCCTGTGGTGGTCGATCGTCGCCGGCTGGCGGCGCGAAGGCAAACTGACCCCCAACATCGTCATCGTCGGCGCCACCGACGCTGCCCGCAAGCTGATCGAGACCGCCCTGGCCACACGCGAAGTCGCCGTGTTGGGCGTGTTCGACGACCGCCTGGGCCGCGCGCCGAAGGAAATCGCCGGCGTGCCGGTGCTGGGCGACACCGCCGACCTGCTCAGTCACAAGGTCATGCCCTACGTCGACCGCATCGTGATCGCGGTGAACCCGTCGGCCCAGCCGCGAATCCGCCAGTTGATCGACCGGCTTCGGGTCCTGCCCAACGACGTCAGCCTGGTGCTCGATTCAGGCGGTGAAGGCGGCCGCCAGCGCACGCTGTCGCGCATCGCCGACGCCCAGCTGGCCCAGGTCTCCGGCGAACCGGCCGACATTCAGCGCGCCGGCGTCAAACGCGTTCAGGACCTGGTGGTCGGCGCGACCGCCCTGCTGCTGGGCTGGCCGCTGATGGTCGGCGTGGCCATTGCGATCAAGCTCGACAGCCCGGGGCCGATCTTCTTCCGCCAGCGTCGCCATGGCTTCAACAACGAGGAAATCCTGGTCTGGAAGTTCCGCTCGATGCGCGCCGAGGCCGCTGATTTCGCCGCCGTGCAGCAGGTCCGCGCCGGCGATGATCGCGTGACAAAGGTCGGCCGCTTCATCCGCAAGACCAGCCTCGACGAACTGCCGCAACTGTTCAACGTGATCACCGGCGAGATGAGCCTGGTCGGGCCGCGCCCGCATGCCGTCGGCATGAAGACCGGCCAGACCGAGTCGGCCCGCCTTGTCGCCGAATACGCCCACCGTCACCGCATGAAGCCCGGCATGACCGGCTGGGCCGCCATCCACGGCTCGCGCGGGCCGGTCGATACGCCGGACCTGGTCCGGCGTCGCGTGGCGCTGGATATCGAATACATCGAGCGCCAGACCGTCTGGCTCGACTTCTACATCATGGCCATGACCATCCCCTGCCTGCTCGGGGACCGGGATTCGGTGCGCTAGAGCCATGTTCCGCCGCGGCCTGATCGGTTACCTGCCCGCCAACATCACCCAGGGCGTGGTCGGCCTGCTGACCATCGTGGTCTTCACCCGCATCCTGACGCCCGAGCAGTACGGCGGCTACGCGCTGGCCCTGGCGGTCATGACGCTGGCCCATACGACCCTGTTCACCTGGATCGAAGCCGCCCTCGCCCGCTTCCAGGCCCGCGCCGTCGAGCGGAACGAGGTCCCGACCCATCTGGCGACCCTGATGCGCGCCTTCTTCGGCATGTCGGTGGCGTTTCCCCTGTTCGCGGCCGTGGCGGTCTGGCTCGCGCCGATCAGCCCGCAGCTCAAGATCGCCGTCGGCGTCGGGCTGGCCTCGATCGTTTTCCGCAGCCTCTTCCGCATCGTGCAGGAGCGCCGCCGCGCCGACGGCGAGGTCATGGCTGCCTCGGCGCTCGACATGGCCCAGACGGCCGGCGGCTTCGCCATCGGCGTGCTGGCCATCACGCTCGGCGCCGGCGCGGCCGGGCCGCTGATCGGTATGGGTGCGATCGCGGTGATCTGCCTGACCTTCACCCTGCGCAAGGAACTGACCCTGGCCAGAGGCGGCGCCGTCGAGAAGGCGCGGCTGCATGACTATGCCAGCTATGGGCTGCCGGTGGCCTTCTCGCTGATCCTGTCGCTGGTCATCGCCACGACGGACCGTTTCCTGCTGGCCGCCTTCCTCGACGAGACCGCGGTCGGCATCTATCACGCGGGCTATACCCTCGCGAACCGCACGCTGGACGTGATGTTTGTCTGGCTGGGCATGGCCGGCGGCCCGGCGATGGTCGCGGCGCTCGAGCGTGGCGGACGCGATGCCCTGGCCGGGACGGCCCGCGAACAGTCATCGTTCATGATCCTGCTGACCCTGCCCGCCGCCGTAGGCGTCGCCCTGGTTGCCGGTCCCCTGGCCCAGGTAATGGTCGGGGGAGCGCTGTCGGCGGGCGCAGCCCACGTCACGCCCTGGATCGCCTTCGGGGCCTTCTTCTCGGGCATGACCACCCACTATTTCCACCAGGCCTTCACGCTCGGCCGCCGGACTCACCTGCTGTTCGCGGCGATGATTATTCCGGCGGCGGCCAACCTTGTGCTGAACCTGTTTCTCATTCCGCGCTTTGGCATCGACGGGGCCATGTGGTCGACAGCCGCGAGCTATGCCCTGGGCGCCACCATGTCCTGGTTGCTCGGCCGCCGCGCCATGCCGCTCCCTGTGCCGCTGGACGTCGTCTGGCGCGCCGGCGCCGGCTGCGCGGCCATGGCGATCGTGGTCATGCAGATCCCCGCCCTGGGCGGCATCCTCGAACTCGCGCTGAAGGCCGGGGTCGGCGGGCTGGTCTACGGCGGGGTTGTTCTGGCGCTCGACGCCGGGGGGCTGCGCAGTCGCGGCGCCGGCCTTTTGCAGGGTCTGCGCGCCCGGGTGGCGACATGACCGCGCCCGTCAGCGAATTCATTACCGACAACGCCGCCTGGGCCGGCGTCACGCCGCGCCTGTCGGTGCTGATCCCGTTCATGCGGGATGACCCCACCCGCCTGCTGGCCGCGCTGGATCGCGAGAAGCAGCCGGTCGAGATCATCGTGCTCGACGACGGTTCAGGCGATCCTGACCTGGCGGCCAAGGTCGGCGCAGCGGTTGAAGCCTTGCGCCTCCCTGCCCGCTTTGTGCGACTTGCGGCCAACGAGGGGCGATCGAAGGGTCGCAACCGCCTGACGCGCCACGCCCGGGCCGACCGGTTCCTGTTCATCGACGCCGATATGCTGCCCGACAGCGATCATTTCCTTGGCGACTGGCTGGCGCTGATCGACCGGCAGGACCCGGCGGCGGCGTTCGGCGGCTTCTCCCTCGACCAGACCCCGCGCACCCGCGAAAACGCCCTGCACCGGGCGATGGCGCTGAAGAACGACTGCCACAGCGCCGCTGACCGTGCCCGCGACCCCGCCAAGCACGTCTTCACGGCAAACCTGCTTGTCCGCCGCGATGTGTTCGCCAGCGTCGCCTTTGACGAGCGGTTCACGGGCTGGGGCTGGGAAGATGTCGAGTGGGGCATCCGTGTCGCCGCCCGCTGGTTCGTCGTCCATGCCGACATCCCGGCCAGCCACCTGGGCCTCGACACCGCGCCGGTCATGGCCCGCAAATACGAACAGTCCGCCGCCAACTTTGCCCGGGTCGTCGCCGACCATCGGGCCGTGGTCGAGACCTATCCCAGCTACAGGGCCGCCCGGATCCTCAGGCGCGTGCCGCTGCGCGATCTCTGGCGTCCCGTGATCAAGGCGTTCGCGATCGCCGACGCCCTGCCCGCCGGACCCCGCGCCTTCGCCCTTCGCCTTTACCGCGCCGCCCTCTATGCCGAGGCGGTGTGATGGAAGCCTACAGCGCCGACCGGTCCCTGAAGGGCAAGCTGCGCCGCCGCCTGGCCCTGTTGTCGCAGCGGCGGCCCGTGCGCATGGCGCTGCAAAGGCCGATGATCACCTTCAGCTTCGACGATGCGCCCGCCAGCGCCGCCGACGCCGGGGCCCGGACCCTGGAACTGCGCGGGATTCGAGGGACCTGGTACTTTTCCGCCGGGCTCGCCGGCCAGACCGGCCCGATGGGCGACTACGCCACGGAAGACGATGCGCGCCGCCTGACACAGGCCGGCCACGAGATCGCTTGCCACACCTTCAGCCATCTGGACTGCGGCCAGGCCCGCGCCCGCGCCATTATCGACGACGTTGACCGCAACGCCGAAGCCCTGAAGGCCTGGGGCGCGTCTCCGGCCGAGAGCTTCGCCTATCCCTACGGCGACGTCTCGACTGCGGCCAAGAAGGCGCTCGGCGGTCGCTATAGGACCCTGCGAACCGTGCAGGCCGGTCTGATCGAGGACGGCGCCGACGCGAACCAGCTCCCATCGGTGGGCATTGAGGGACCGAACGGGGAAGCCGCCGCCCTGCGCTGGCTCGACCGCGCGGCCGAGCGCAAGGCCTGGCTGATCCTCTACACCCATGATGTCGCAAGCAGCCCGTCGCCATGGGGCTGCACGCCTGAGGCGCTGGGCCATCTGGCAGATGCCGCCAGGGCCCGCGACTTCGACGTCGTCACCGTCGCTGAAGGGGCCAGGCGGTTGGGCCTGTAAGACCGGGCGAACGTGACAGACCGCTAACGTGACCGCGCGTCTCCGGACGTGCAGACTACCCGTGACGCCAACCGGCCGTGGGGAAACCGATGTCTTCAGTCTTTGAACGCCTGGGCGTGCCGATCGCGCTCGGCGAGCGCCGCTTTCTGCATCCTGGACCCTTACGGTGGTTGAGGGCCATTGCCTGGATGGTCGGCCTCTTCGTCCTGGTCGCGATCGCCAGCTACGGCGTCGAGGGCATGATCGGCGACCAGTTCCCCAAGACCGACGAACCCGCGCAGTTCGCCGCCAACCTGGCCTGCGCCCTGGTTGCGCTGGCGATCTACCCGCTGCTGGTCCGGCTGGCCGAAGGACGCTGGCCCGACGAGCTCAAACCCGGTGCTGCCTTGCCGGGCCTGATCATCGGCTTCGCCATCGGCTGCGTCGTTTTCGCGTCAGTCATGGCCACCCTGATCGGAACCGGCCTCTACGACTTCAGCTGGCTGGGCGCCGCGCCGGCCTGGAAAGGCGCGGGCCTGAGTATCGAGTCCGGGTTCGTCGAGGAGATCATGGCCCGGGGCGTGATCCTGCGACTCGTCTGGCGCGCCTTCGGTCCGTGGGCGGCCTTCGTCTTCTCGGCCGCGCTGTTCGGCGCCGGGCATTTCGGCAATCCCAACGCCTCGGTCTGGGCGGCCCTGTGCATTGCCGTCGAGGCCGGCCTTTTGCTGGGCGCCTTCTACGCCCTGACCGGGCGATTGTGGGTCTCCATCGGCCTCCACGCCGGCTGGAACTTCACCCAGGGATACCTGTTCGGCGCTGTCGTCTCAGGCACCGATTTCGGAGCAGCCATTGCGCGCAGCGAGGCGAAGGACGGCTTCCCCCTTTGGCTCACCGGCGCACAGTTCGGTCCTGAGGCATCCCTTCCAGCGCTGGCCATCTGCACCTCCGTCGGCCTGCTGACGATCTGGATGGCCGCGAAGGCCGGGCGGTTCGCCAGACCGGTCGCCACAGCGCCATGACGGACCGGCGCTCGGCCGTGCAG
>JBKJII010000257.1:0-5819 GCA_046598505.1 Caulobacter sp.
CGGCAAACCCGACTTCGCCCAGGGCGGCGCGCCTGACGACAGCAAGGCGGCGGCGGGTGTTGCGGCGGTGAGGGCGGCCCTGGCGGGGTAGGCGTGTCCACGGCGGAAAACGCCTCCCGAACCGCCGGAAATATATTCATTGCATTTGAGTGCAATGAATAATAGGGTCTCTCCACCATACGAGAGGGAGAGATCCTGTGGCCGGAACCATCACCACGCTTGAAGAGTCCGACAGCCTGTTCGTCCTCGGCGAAACGCTGCGCCCCCTGCTGACCAACGCCATGGGTTCGCCCATCGAGATCTTCGACACGCGCGGGCCGGCCAATGCCGGACCGCCGCCGCACACGCACGACTGGGACGAGTTCTATGTGGTGCTCGAAGGGGAGCTGGAGGTCCGGATGGGCGACGCCCCGCCGCGCACGCTGCCGAAGAGCGCCGCGGTGCACATCCCGGCAGGGACAGTGCACAGCTATCGCAACCTGAGCCAGGACACCCACTTCCTGACCATCGTCACGCGCGGCAATGCCGGCCGGTTCTTCCACGAGGTCGCCGCCGAGGTTGATATGAACCCTCCTGACATCGCCGGCATTGTGCGGGTCGGGCAAAGCCACGGAATCAGGTTCGTTTGATCCAATCGCGCCCCTACAGCAGCCCCAAGCGACAGGCCCAGGCCGCGGCAACCCGGGACGCCATCCTGGAGGCCTTCGCCGAGCAACTCTCCGAGCCGGACCGCGACCGCCTGTCGCCGAGTGAGGCCGCGGCCCGGGCCGGAGTCTCGCTGCGGACGGTGCACACCCACTTTCCGAACCATCAGAGCCAGATCGCCGGCCTGGCGGCGTATTTTGATACGCGGCTGTACCCGTCCGGCGTCGTGCTGGCGGCAGGGCCGGAAGACCTGCCCCGGTACTTCCGCGATATCCACGCAATGGCCCTGACAAACCGCCTCTCCATGGTTCTGGCGAACAATTCCCGCATCTTGGGTGAGGTGCGCCAGCAACGGCGCGCCGAGCGTGTTGAGGCGATCCGGCGGGCCGTCGCCATGATCGGCGCGCCGTCGCGGGAGACCGAGGACGCCACGGCCATGCTGCTCAGTCTGTCCGGCGCCGACGCGTCCTGGCCGATGCACGACCTCTATGGCCTGCCCCTGGAGCGTATCCCGGACGTCATCGCCGGCACGGTGAGCCTGATCGTCGAACAACTGCGCGGCCTGGCCAGGGACGACACCCTCGCGTGAGAGGCGAGCCCTGCTTGCCAACCGCCCCTCACAGGGTGCTTTGATGGTCTGCGTTCAGCGTTAACGGGACAGGTCCATGCGGCTCAGCCTCTTCAAGATATTCCTCACGGCGGCCGTGATCTTCGGCCTGGCCTTCGCCAGCGCGCCCTATTTCGCGTTCCGGGCGCTGCGGGCGGCGACGGCGGCGGAGGATGTGCAGGCGACAGCCGACCTCGTCGACTTCCCGGCCGTGCGCAAGAGCCTGACGGGCCAGCTAGCGCCCGATACCGCGACGGCGGGCGTCGAGCCGCCTTCGATCTGGCAGGACCCGATCGGCGCGCTCAAGCGGGCCATTGAACCGCTGGCGCCGCCTGAGCCGAAGGTTGACCGCTATCTGACCCTGCCTGGCCTGTCGGCGCTGACCCGCGGCTATCGTCCGGGCAAGGCGCCCCCGCCTGCTTCGGCGGTGGAACCGCTGGACGGCAAGATCAAGGCGGCCCTCATTGGACCCTGGCCGACCGTGCCCTACTGGGATCCCGGTCGGGCTCGCATCGCCGTCAAGCGGCCGGGCGACGAAGCCCGGGTTACCGTCTTCACCTTCGAGCGCCGCGCGCTGTTCACCTGGAAGCTGGTGCATGTGCAGCTGCCCGAGGGGGAGCGTTAGCGGTCGGGCCGCGCTCCTGCCGCCACCGCGCTGTCAGCAGCCGTCATGCCGATCGGCGGAGTTCTTGTTTTGTTCAAGGCGGCGCGATAGCGTCGGTCGATCGAAACGGGAGGCACAATCATGATCGGCTACGTCACCGTCGGCGCCCTGGACGTCGACAAATCGCTGCCCTTCTGGGACGCGGTCTTTGCGCCGCTGGGCTACGAGCGCGGCTTCCATAGCGGCGGCTGGGGCGGCTATGGCCCCAAGGGCGAAACCCAGAACACCTACATCTGTCCGCCGTTCGACGGTCAGACGGCGCGCGGCGGCAACGGCATCATGATCGGCTTCCTTGCGCCGAACGTCGACGCCGTGAAGGCCGCCCATGCGGCCGGCCTGGCCGCCGGTGGAACGGATGAGGGTGGCCCCGGACCGCGGCCTGAAGACTCAAAGGACTTCTACGGCGCCTACCTGCGCGATCCGACGGGCAACAAGATCTGCCTGTTCGCGCGTGGACCCTTCTGATCATGACGTCGCCGATCAGCTACATCACCATCGGCGCCGCCGAGATCGAGACCGCCATGGCCTTCTATGATCCGGTGATGGCGGCGCTCGGCCTGACGCGGGTCTGGCGCAACGGCGACTGGGCCGGCTACGGGCCGCAGGGCGACGAGCATGGCGTGATCCTGCTCTGCGCGCCTTTCGATGGTCAGCCGGCCTGTCCGGGCAACGGGATGATGATCGGCCTGAACGCCGACAGCCCTGCGCAGGTAGATGCCTTCCATGCTGCGGCCCTGGCTGGTGGCGGGGTCTGCGAAGGCCCGCCGGGGCTAAGGCCCGACTACGGAGAGGGTCACTATCTCGCCTACGTCCGCGATCCGACGGGAAACAAGTTGTCGGCGTTCCACCGGGCGGGTGGGCATTAGGCGGCGCTGGAGCCTCAGGTCGCGCGAATTCGCGCGCCGGCGGCCGTTTCCAACTTGACCCGCTGACCGGGTTTCCGAAGAAAACGGAGGGTGGCGGGAGCGCGGCGTTTGAAGCGGCGGGACGGACTTTGGCGATGGGCCGTGGCGGCCGGGCTGGCGCTGACAGCGTTGCTCGGGCGCCCGGCTGTGGCCGCGCCGGATCCGTTCGAGCCGAAGTCCGTCCGCTGGGAAGAGGACTACGCCTGGCTGAAGACGTCCGATGTCACGCCGGTTGGTCTTGAACGGCTCAAGTTCGTTCCGCTGACGGCTGATCGAGGGGCCTGGCTGACCCTCGGTGGCGAAGCGCGCCAGCGGGTCGACAGCATCGACCATGGCCAGCTGGGCCTGGGCGCAGCCGACTACTACCGCACTGCCCAGACCCGTCTTTACCTGCATGCCGACGCTCACCTCGGCGCGCAACTGCGGCTGTTCGCCCAGCTCAGCTACGCCGACGAGGGGGGCCGCAAGCCGCGCGAGCGTCCCTTTGATGAAAGCGCCCCCGACGTTCAGCAACTGTTCGTCGACCTGACCCCGACGCCGGCCCTGCGCCTGCGTCTTGGCCGTCAGGAACTGCCGCTCGGCGACCAGCGACTGTCGGAAGTGCGGGAAACCTACAACCTGCGGCGCAGCTTCGACGGGACCCGCGCGGACCTGACTCTTGGCCGGGCGACCGTTACCGCCTTCCGCGCCGGCCTGATCCTCAACCGGCCCGACGCCTTCGATGACCGCCGTGAGCCCGGCGAGATCTATCAGGGCGTCTACGTCGCTCTGCCCCTGAGACAGGCCGCGGGCGGGCTGGACCTGTTCTGGCTTGGCCGCGAGCGCAACCGGTCGGTCTTCACCGAGGGGGTGGCGAAGGAGCGCCGGGAGACCTTTGGCGCCCGCCTGCACGGGACGCCGGGCGCGCTGGACTACAACCTCTACCTCGTGGGCCAGACCGGTCGCTTCGGCGCAGCCCCGATCCGCGCCTGGGCGGCCAGCGTCGACGCCGGCTGGACCGTTACCGACTGGGCCTGGCGTCCCCGCTTCGGGCTGAGGGTCGACGTCGCCAGCGGCGACAGCCGGCGGGGCGACGGCAGACTGGGCAGCTTCGACGCCCCCTATCCGAACACCAGCTACCTCTCGACCAGCAGCGCCTATTGGCCGGGCAACGCCTGGTCAGTCTTCCCCCTGGTCACTGTCCATCCGCGCGAGACGTTCAGCGCCTCCGTCGGCGGACAGGTGATGGGGCTGATGTCGCTGCAGGACGGCTTCTACTACTCGGCGCAGAACCCGCTGCCCGCCGCGACCGGCCACGGCCGCGTGGCGATGACGCAGATCTACCTGCGGGCCAAATGGCAACCGACCCGAAGCTGGAGCGTCTCCGGCACCGTCATCCGCCAGATGGCCGGTGATCCGATCGTGGCGATGGGCGGGCAGGATTCGACGATCGTCTCGGTGGCGACCGGCTTCAAGTTCTAGAGCGGGATCCGATTTGATGGAATTAAATCGGCCGCTCTAGCCTTTATCTGGTCGCGCGTTCGATCCGATAACCGGTTCCCACTTATCGGAACGCGCTCTAGCGGCGGTACTGGATGAAGCCGCTGCGGGTCGCCACGCGGTCGTAGAGCAGCCTGGCCGTGGCGTTGGTCTCATGGGTCATCCAGTAGACCCGCGCTGCGCCCCTTGCGTCCGCCTCGGCATAGACCGCCTCGATCAGCGCCCGGCCGGCGCCGGATCCGCGCCTGGACGGATCGACGAACAGGTCACCCAGATAGCAGTAGGACGCCGTCGACCAGGTCGAGGCGTGCAGCACGCACTGAACCAGACCGAAGACGCCGTCGGAATCTTCCGCCACCAGCGCGAACATCGGAGCGGCGGGATCCATCATCCGCGTCCAGGTCGCCTCGGTGACGTCCGGCGCGACGGTGGCCTCGTAGAAGGTCAGATAGCCGGCCCACAGTCCCTCCCACGCCGCCCGGTCGGACGGCGCGAGGGGACGGATGGTCCCGGCGAAGGCCAGGCCTAGGCCATTGCGATCTTGAGGTTCTCGTCGACCTTGTCGAGGAAGCCTTCGGTGGTCAGCCAGCTCTGCTTGTCGCCGACCAGCAGCGCCAGGTCCTTGGTCATGAAGCCGGACTCGACGGTGTCGACGCAGACCTTTTCCAGCGTCAGGGCGAACTTCGCCAGTTCAGCGTTGTCGTCCAGCTTGGCGCGGTGGGCCAGGCCACGGGTCCAGGCGAAGATCGAGGCGATCGAGTTGGTCGAGGTCGACTCGCCCTTCTGGTGCTGGCGGTAGTGGCGCGTGACGGTGCCGTGGGCGGCTTCGGCCTCGACGGTCTTGCCGTCCGGGGTCAGCAGCACGCTGGTCATCAGGCCCAGCGAGCCGAAGCCCTGGGCGACGATGTCGGACTGCACATCGCCGTCGTAGTTCTTGCAGGCCCAGACGTAGCCGCCCGACCACTTGAGCGCCGAGGCGACCATGTCGTCGATCAGGCGGTGCTCGTAGGTCAGGCCCAGGGCCTTGAACTGCGCGGCGTACTCGGCGTCGAACACCTCCTGGAAGATGTCCTTGAACCGGCCGTCGTAGGCCTTGAGGATGGTGTTCTTCGTGGAGAGGTAGACCGGGTACTTGCGGCTCAGGCCGTAGGCGAACGAGGCGTGCGCAAAGTCGCGGATCGAGTCGTCGAGGTTATACATGCCCATGGCCACGCCGGCCGACGGGGCGTCGAAGATCTCGTGCTCGATGGTCTTGCCGTCCTCGCCGACGAACTTGATCGACAGCTTGCCCTTGCCCGGGAACAGGAAGTCGGTGGCCTTGTACTGGTCGCCGAAGGCGTGACGGCCGACGATGATCGGCTGGGTCCAGCCCGGCACCAGGCGGGGCACGTTCTGGCAGATGATCGGCTCGCGGAAGATCACGCCGCCAAGGATGTTGCGGATCGTGCCGTTGGGGGATTTCCACATCTGTTTGAGGTGAAATTCCTCGACCCGCGCTTCGTCCGGGGTGATGGTCGCG
>JBKJII010000449.1:0-3818 GCA_046598505.1 Caulobacter sp.
GTCGTTGGCCGCGATCACGCACTCGCGGCCGGCGACAAGGCCGACGCCCGTGATGATCCCCGCGCCCGGCGCGGCGTCGTCGTAGAGCCCGTGCGCCGCCATCGGCGAGAGCTCGAGAAACGGCGCGCCCGCGTCGAGCAGCCGCTCGACGCGCTCGCGCGGCAGCAGCTTGCCGCGGCTGGTATGGCGCTGGCGCGACGACTCATTGCCGCCGAGCGCGGCCTTCGCCGTACGCTCCCGCAGCGCGTCCGCCAGGGCGGCGTTGACCGCAACATTGTTGCGGAAGGCGTCGGAATGGGGATCGAGATCCGAAGTCAACCTGGGCATGGCCGAGGCATAGCCTGTTCTTCCGAGGGCTGAAAGCGGGTCAGTCCATCCCCGCTCCCCGCCCTCCTCGGGCTTGCCCCGAGGATGGCGACCTTTGGTTTGTGCAAAACATGTCCCCCGTCGATCTTGGCAGTAACGACTCATATCCCTTGCTACCGTCGCGCCGTGGGCAGCCTCATCGATACTCTGCAGGAAACCGCGCTGGAGCGCCTCTTCGATGAGGCGCGGCAGAGCGGCGATGCGCGCTGGTTCTCGCTGCCGGGCGGCGGAACGCTTTACGGACCCGGAGAGCCGTCGCAGGAGCTGTATTTCCTCAGGGCGGGCCGGCTTGGCGTGTTCCGCCGCGAGGAGGGCCAGGAGCGGCACTTCCTGGGCGTGATCCGGCCCGGCGAACCGGCCGGCGAGATGGCCCTGATCGCCGGCACACCGCACTCGGCGCAGGTCGTGGCGCTTCGGGATTCGGAGGTTCTCGCCCTCTCCCGCCAGGACTTCTTCGACGCCGCCGACCGTGACCCGGTGGTGATGACCGAGCTGGCGCGGCTGATGATTCTGCGCACTCGTCAGGCGGCCACCCACGCCTCGATCGGCGAGCCCAGCGTGTTCGGCTTCGTCGCCGCCGACGCCGGCCGAAAGATCCGGCCGCTGGTCGACAAGATCGCGCTGGAGATCGCCCGCATGGGCCATTCGGTGACCGTGGCCGGGGTCGAGGCGACCCATGCCCCGACCGAGTGGTTCTCCAATGTCGAGGCCGACCACGACTATGTGCTCTACGCCGCCGAGCACACGGAAACGGCATGGCGATCCATCGTCGGCAGGCAGGTGGACCGGCTGTTCCGCGTCGGGCGTGGCGACAAGGCCCCGCCGGCCATGGCCGCCAGCTACGCCACCGAGACCCTGCAGCAACAGCAGCTGGTCGACCTGATCCTGATTCAGAAGGCTGACGCCCGGCACCCGTCCGGGTCCGAAGCCTGGCTGGACGCCACCAGCGCAGCCCGGCTGTTCCAGCTGCGCGAAGGCAATGCCGGTGACGCCGCGCGTCTGGCGAGGGTGCTGACCGGCCGGTCGGTCGGTCTGGTCCTGTCAGGCGGCGGCGCGCGGGCCTACGCCCACATCGGCGCCATCCAGGCCCTGCGCGAGCGCGGCGTGCCGATCGACTTCGTTGGTGGAGCCTCGATGGGGGCCATCGTCGCCGCCGGCGTCGCCATGGGCTGGGACGAAGCCGAGATGGATGTGCGCATCAAGGATGCCTTCGTCGATTCCAGCCCGCTGGACGACATCGCCTTCCCGCTGATCGCCATGACTCACGGCGACAAGGTGCGCGAGCGGCTGCGGGTGCATTTCGGCGACACCGAGATCGCCGACCTGTGGCTGCCGTTCTTCTGCGTCTCCTCGAACCTGACGACCGGGGCCTATCACCTGCACAAGCGGGGCACCTTGCGGCACGCGCTGCGGGCCTCCATCGCCCTGCCGGGCGTGATGCCGCCGGCCATCGACAACAACAACGTGCTGGTCGACGGCGCGGTGATGAAGAACTTCCCCTCGGACGTGATGCGGTCGATGCAGCTTGGGCCGATTGTCGGGGTCGACGTGACGCGGGGCCGCAGCATCACCGCCGACGATGTGGCGCGGCCCTCTTCGGTGTGGCGCTGGATCCTGTCGGGCGAGTGGCGCAAAGGGCCGCCGATCGTGGCCCTGCTGATGCGGGCGGCGACCGTCTCGACCGGCCGCGATCTGCTCGCGGCGCGCGAGGCCACGGACCTGCTGATCATGCCCAACACCGACGGCGTCGATATCCGTGACTGGAAGGCTTACGAGCCGGGCGTCTCGGCCGGCTACGCCGCAGCGATCGCCGCCCTGGACAAGCTGGACCGGCCGGTGACGGAGATGCGCAAGCGTCGGCCAGGGTGATCTGGAGGCTCCCCCCACCGGGGGAGGATCAGCGGGTCGCCACCATGCACAGGCGTGGGAACGGGAACAGCGTGATCCCGTCTGGGCGTGGCGGGAAAGCCTCACCGATGCGGGCGCGGAAGGCGTCTAGGAAGGCCTCGAGCATCGCCTCATGGCCGGCCAGTACGTCGAGATAAGGCCGCAGCGCCGTGCCGCGCATCCAGTCGACGACGGGGTCGTCGCCCTCGAGGGGATGCAGGTAGGTGGTCGTCCAGAGGTCGACTTCGCCACAGACGCCGGACAACCCGTCGAAATAGGCGTCGAGAGAGGGCGTTGGATTGATGCGGCGGGCGTGGGCCGTCAGGTGCGCCCAGGGGCCAGCCCCGGCCGTTTCGCGCAGGATACGGTGGTGCTCGGTCTCGTAGGCCATCGGCATCTGGCAGGCGAACACGCCACCCGGCGCAAGCAGGCCTGCCAGGTGCGGAATGAGGGTCGCGTGGTCGGGCAGCCACTGCAGCGCGGCGTTGGTGAAGATGAGATCCGGCGCTGTTGCGGGCGCGAACGTCTCGACGCCGGACAACACCCATTCCACGTCCGTCTGGCGGTTCTTCGCCTCGCGGAGCATGTCGGGACTGGAGTCCAGGCCGTGCACCCTGGCCATCGGATGACGCAGGGCCAGCAAGGCCGCGTGCTCGCCGGTTCCGCAGCCCAGGTCCCAGATCTCGCGGTAGCGCCGGTCGGGGATCTGGACCATCAGATCCAGCGCCGGGCGGTCGCGCCAGGCCTTGTAACGGTCGTAGATTGCCGGGTCCCAACTGGGCATATGCATGCCCTACACCGGTTGCATGCGGTGGTCATCGTCTGTTCATTTGGTTTAGGTCAGAAAGTCGCCACGCATTGCTTCGAGACTGGACCCATGAAGACGACCCGCATTTTCGCCCTGATCGGCCTCCTCGGCCTCGCCGCCGCGCCCGCCGCCCTCGCGCGCCAGCCGGTCACGACCATCCAGCCCGGCTGGTGGGAAATGACCAACACGCTCAACCTGGTGATCAGCAAGACCGAGGTCGAACGCCGCTGCATCACGCCCGCTGACGTGGACAAGATCCTCTCCGGCCGGATCAACCACCACTACACCTGCACCTATCCGGAAAAGCGCGTCGCCGACGGCAAGATGTTCTTCAAGGGCACCTGCGTCGACAAGCGCGGCCGGATGGTCAACATCACGGCCACCGGCACCTATTCGGCCAACGCCTACACGATGTCCGCCGACCTCTCGGGCAAGATCGCCGGCGTGCCGCTCAAGGTCAGCGCCAACACGGTCTCAAGGCGCCTCGGCGACACCTGCCTGGGCAAGCCGGTAAAGATCAAAGGTTAGACAAGTTGTCGCGTCCTGCGTGAGCAGGGTTGGCGACTCATTAATCCGACCCACATAGTGTGAGTCCTGTTTCAACAGCTGAAAGGAGGTGATCCGGTGTCTCATCGTATGAACCCTAGGTCGCAGTGCGTGACCGTGAAATCCGTCTCGGCGGAGGTCCTCGCCTGATCAGCGCGATGCGTTGAGCCGCGACCGCGGCAAACGATGGAAAGGCCGTCGGGGCAACCCG
>JBKJII010000214.1:0-8756 GCA_046598505.1 Caulobacter sp.
CCTGTCGCGCCTCAAGCGCGACAGGTGGTCAATGAACAGCACGCCCTTCAGGTGGTCCATCTCGTGCTGGATGCAGACGGCGAACAGCCCTTCTGCATCTTCCTCGACGGCGTCGCCGGCGTAGTTGAGGTAACGAATCTTCACCCGGGCCGGGCGCTCGACGTCGTCGTAGATCTCCGGAACCGACAGGCAGCCTTCCTCGTAGGAGGCCAGTTCCTCGGAAAACCAGGTGATCTCCGGATTGACGAAGTAGCGCGGATTGCGCCGGCCTTCCTCGTCACCCTCGACGGCGCCCTCGCGGTCGCCCAGGTCCATGACGATGATCTGCACGGGCTCGCCCACCTGCACGGCGGCCAGGCCGATGCCGGGGGCCTCATACATGGTCTCGAGCATGTCGGTCATCAGGACGCGCAGTTCGTCGGTCACCCCGCCTTCGACGGGTGCGGAGAGCTGCTTGAGCACGGCCAGATCGGCGGCGTTGTCGACAGTAAGGATACGGCGAAGGGTCATGACGGTCAGGAGGTAGGGGCGGTGTCCGAAACCGTCAAGGCGGGGGTGTCCGCGCTCGACAGCTTGCTGAGAGACCGGACCGCCATCTCAACCGGTTCGATCTGCGGGATGTCCTTGCCCTCGTGGTCGACCTTGAGGTCCTCGAAGCGGCGGGCCTGGGTCAGGACCTGGCCCTCCAGCGAGCCGACGAACTGATTGTAGCGGCTGACAGCCTGCTCCAGCGCCTTGCCAACGCTGGCGGCATGGCCGCCCATCACCGACAGTCGCTTGTAGAGCTCCCGGCCCAGGGCGGCGATCTTGTCGGCGTTGGCTGCCTGCTCCTCGACCCGCCAACCGTAGGCGACGGCCTTGCAGAGCGCGAACAATGTGGTCGGCGTGACCAGCAGCACGCGCTTGTCCATGGCCTCGGTCATCAGGTCCGGCATCCGGTCCAGGGCTGCGGCCAGGAAGCCGTCGCCAGGCACGAACATGGCCACGAAGTCGGGCGACCGCTCGTCGCCGAACTGGTCCCAATAGGCCTTGGACGACAGCCCCTGCATGTGGCCGCGCACGCTCTGGGCATGGCGGGTCAGGGCGGCGTCGCGCGTGGCCTCATCCGTCGTCTCCTGGGCGTCCATGAAGGCGTTGAGCGAGCATTTGGCGTCGATGGCGAACACCGCCCCGGCCGGCATCTTGACCTTCACGTCGGGTCGACGGCGACCCTCCTCGGTGTCGAGGCTGAACTGTTCGACGAAGTCGTACTGGGCTGACAGGCCGGCGGCGTCGAGCACATTGCGCAGGGTTTGCTCACCCCAGCGCCCCTGCACGCCGGCGCCACGCCGCAGGGCGGCCGACAGCTTGCGGGCCTCGGCCTGGGTGGCGGTCGAGGCTTCCATCAGGGCGGTGATCTGGGCCTTCAGCCCGCCAGTCTCTTCCGCTCGCGCCTTCTCGACGGCCGTTACCTGGGCTTCGAACTTGGCCAGGGTCTCGGCGACAGGCTTCAACTGGGCCGCCAGCCGTTCCTGATGCAGCAGCTCGCGATTGCGAAAAGTCTCGTCGGTGCGCTTGAGCAGCGCCTCGGCGGTGGCGGTCGCCGTCTGCTCGGCCTGGGCCCGCAAATAGTCGCCCATGGTCGCCCGGGCGTCTTCCTGAAGCCGGGCCCGCTCAACCGCGCCGGCCAGCTCCGTCGCCAGCTTCACCGACTGCCCGCGCTCGCGCAGCCACAGCGCCAGCACCCCCAGGAAGGGGAAAGCGAAGACGGCGGCGGCCGCCAGGGCGATGGTCGTCGGATCGTTCATGCTCCGTTCCTAGCGGGAAACTGAGAAGCCGGGTAGGGGCGTCGTTCGGGACAGACACCCGTGGGCGTCTGTCCCTATGCTGGCCGCCGCGCCCGCAGGGCCTGGGCGATGGTGCCGTCGTCGAGCCAGTCCAGATCGCCGCCGACCGGCACCCCGCGCGCCAGCATGGTCACCGGGACCTGCGACGGCTGCAGTCGTTCGGCGAGATAGTGGGCCGTGGTCTGGCCATCGACGGTCGCCGGCAGGGCCAGGATCACCTCCCGCACCTCGCCGGCCCGGACCCGTTCCAGCAGCTCGGTGACGCGCAGCTTGTCCGGACCCATGCCGTCGAGGGCGGACAGCAGACCGCCCAGCACGTGGTAGCGGCCACGAAACGCGCTCGCCCGCTCCAGCGCCCAGACCGACCCCACCTCCTCGACCACGCACAGCAGGCCGCCGTCCCGTGTACGGTCGGCGCAGATGGCGCAGGGATCTGAGGTGTCCAGCGAGCCGCAGGTCAAACAGGTCCGCACCTTGGCCCGGGCGTCGACCATGGCGTCGGTCAGGGGATCGAGCAGCTGTTCCCGCCGCTTGAGCAACGCCAGCGCCGCCCGCCGCGCCGACCGGGGTCCCAGCCCTGGCAGCTTGCCCAGCAGGGCGATCAGTCGCTCGATCTCGGGTCCTGCGGTGGCGGCCATGCGTCTGTCTTAGCAGGCCCCCACGCAGGGGGAAGAGTGCGTGGTTCGAGACGCTCGGCCCGGGGCCTCGCTCCTCACCATGACGGATATCGTTGGGCCCCAACCCTGTACGTCATCCTGAGGAGCGATCCCTCGGGATCGCGTCTTGATGGACGCAAACTACCCCTCCGCCCGATTGAACATGCCCGACTGGGCCATCTGGTCCCGGACCATTTCCGGATGCTGGGTGACCACCAGGTCATAGGCTTCCAGCTCGGTCGGCACGTACCAGTGGATCTTGTCGGTGTGGTAGGCGGACCATACCGCTTCGGCGACCTCGCGCGGCGGGGTCAGGCGCCACATACCGTCGGTCGGCGCGTTGACCTTGGCCTCGTCAGGCAGGATCGGCGTGTCGATCAGGCCGGGCAGCGTGTCGGCCACCCGCACGCCCGCCGCCTTCAGCTCGACCGACAGCGCCTCGGTAAAGCCCTTCACCGCGTGTTTGGTCGCCGAATAGACCGCGATGCCCGCCATGCCGAAGATCGCCGAGCTGGACGAGGTCGAGAAACACAGCGAGCCGGGCGTCGCCTTCAGATAGGGAATGGCCAGGTTGATGCCGCTGAGCACCGCCACCAGGTTGATGTTGATCACCGCCATGACGTCTTCCCAGGGCATGTCCGCGAACGGACCGCCCCGGCCGATGCCGGCATTGTTGAACATCACGTCCAGCTTGCCGTCGGTCGCCTCGGCGAAGTCGGCCAGGGTGGCGCGGTAGGCGTCCCGGTTGGTCACGTCGAGCTCGCGGACCATGCAGTTGTCCCAGCCCAGCTCCTGCTCAAGCGCGCGCAGGCCGTCCTTGTTGACGTCGACGCCGCCGACGTACCAACCCTTCTCCGCGAACAGCCGGGCCGTCTCCAGCCCCATGCCCGAGGCCGCGCCGGTGATGAAGATCGCCTTGCGGCCGTTGGCTTTGGACATGGTTCAACTCCCGGTGCGTCCTTCGAGACGCTCGCTTGAGGCTCGCTCCTCAGGATGACGAAGAGGGGGATCCAACACTACCCGTCATGCTGAGGAGCGGACCTTCAGGTCCGCGTCTCGAAGCACGCAGGAAGGGTCAGTCCTCCTCGGCATCCTCATCAGGATTGACGCTAACCGCTTCCCCCTGCGGAACCGCAAGCTGGCGCACACCGAGCAGTTCGGCGCCGGGGAAGGCGTCCATCACCGACATGACGAAGGGATCGGCGAGGATCGTGTCCCTGGCCTCGCGTTCCTCGCGTTTCTGGCGTTCCCAGGCGCTTTCGGCCCCGCCGCCGCCGGCGGTAGCGACCAGCCAGGTCTGGCCGGTCCAGTCCTTCAGCCGCTGCGACAGACGCCGCGTCAGGTCGGCCGGCGTTCGCGGTGCGGGCTCGAATTCGATGGCCCCGGGCCGGAAGCTGATCGGGCGGACATACTGCTGCACGTCCATCAGCAGGGTGATGTCACGCTTGCTCTGGATCAGCTTCAGCACATCGTCGAACGAAGCGAGCGTGGGGGCGGCTTCGCTTGCGGCCTGAATCGCTGGCGGCGCGATGCGGGCCTGGGCGACCACGCCGGCTCCGCCGCCGCTGAACGCGCCGCCGCCGCCGCCGGAAGGCGCGGGTCCGCCGCCGTGCATCGGCTCGCCGTCGCGCAGCGCCTTCAGCGCCTCTTCAGGCCCGGGCAGGTCGGCAGCGTAGCAGAGCCGGATCAGCGCCATCTCGACGGCGGCCTGCGGATCGGGCGCGCGGCGCACTTCCTCGTAGGCCTTGAGCAGCATCTGCCACAGCCGCGACAGGGTGCCGGCCGAGGCTGTGGCTCCGATGGCGGTCAGGCGCGCGGCCTGGTCGCTCGGCAGGTGCAGGGCGTCAGGGCCCAGCGCCTTGGCCACCGAGGCTGCGTGACTGTGCTCAAGCAGGTCGAGCATCACCTGGGCCGGATCGACGCCGAAGCCCCACAGATCGCGGAACTGGGCCAGCGCTTCGCCGGTCTTGCCGCTCATCACATGCTCGAACAGCGCGATGGTCAGGGCCCGGTCGGCCAGGCCCAGCATGTCGCGCACCACGGCGGCGGTGACCATCTGGCCCCGATCGGCCTGGACGATCGCCTGGTCGAGCAGGCTGAGGCCGTCGCGCACCGAACCCTCGGCGGCGCGAGAGATCAGCGCCAGGCCCTCGGCGTCGACGCGAGCGTCCTCGGCTTCGGCGATGCGGCCCAGGTGCTTGACCAGCACCTCGGGCTCGACGCGGCGCAGGTCGAAGCGCTGGCAGCGGCTGAGGATGGTCACCGGCACCTTGCGGATCTCGGTGGTGGCGAAGATGAATTTGGCGTGGGGCGGCGGCTCTTCCAGCGTCTTCAACAGGGCGTTGAAGGCCTGGTTCGACAGCATGTGCACTTCGTCGATGACATAGACCTTGTAGCGCGCCTCGGTGGGGGCATAGCGGACCCCGTCGAGCAGCTCGCGCATCTCGTCGACCTTGGTGCGGCTGGCGGCGTCGAGCTCCAGCACGTCCATGTGCCGGCCCTCGACAATGGCCCGGCAGTGGCGGCCGTCCACGGACAGGTCCACCGACGGCTGGTGCACCGTGTCGCTCTCGTAGTTCAGGGCGCGCGCCAGCAGGCGGGCGGTGGTGGTCTTGCCGACCCCGCGCACACCGGTGAGCATGAAGGCGTGGGCGATCCGGCCGCTGGCGAAGGCGTTGGTCAGGGTCCTGACCATGGCCTCCTGGCCGATCAGATCCTCGAAATTGCGGGGCCGGTATTTGCGGGCCAGCACGGTGTAGGCCGCGCCCTGATCCTCGACCGGGGCGGCGACAGGCGCGGGCGCGGCAGCCGGGGCGGGCGCGGCTTCAGGCTCCGGCGCGCCGAAGATATCCGCGGTGTCGGGATCGCGCTCGGGGAGGTCATCCTCCCAGGGCGGTGGTTCAGCGGAGATATCGGAATCGGCCATCGACCCTATCGTCTCACACCCGCTCATCCCCGCGAAGGCGGAGAACAGCAAAAGAACCTATGGGAAGGGTGGAGACCGGACAACGACCCGGAGCAAATCTCGTTGTGGCTGCTGCCTTCCGGCCCTGACCAGGTTGGCGAGGCGTCCGCCCATCGCCGATCTCCAAGGCCTATATCGTGGATCGGGGGTTCGGATGCAAGCGGCGGCGGGTGGACTCTTGCTCCCCACAACCACCGTCATGGCCCGACTTGTTCGGGCCACCCATGAACACGGCGCCTCAGGAACAACAGCCGACGCGGCCGCGAGCCTTCGGAACGCCCAATGCGCCTGGGTGGCCCGAACAAGTCGGGCCATGACGACCTCGGGATGCTTGCGAGGGCGTTCGGTTTGCGCCACGAAGCGCTCCATGGCCCTCTCTGCGATCTCCAACGTCTTTTCCGGCAATCCCCTGAACCGCGTCAGCGAGAAGCGCGGCGACCCGGCGTGGCTCGACGGCCTGCTGGCCGATCCGGGCTCGCTGGCCATTCCGTTGTGGAACGGCCAGCCCCTGACCGAAAAGGGCAAGGACGGCGGCGTCCAGCTGGCCTATGTGCCGGCGAAGATGGGGCTGGAGCTGGCGGGCGGCGTCTGGGAGCGGCTGCTGTTCCTCGGCCTGTGGAAGGACACCGCGGTGTTCGCCGTCGACATGGAAGGCGGCCTCGACCCCTGCGACGGCCCGCTCGAAGGCATGGGGACATTTAAGGACCTGCGCGCCGTCGCCATGACCCTGCCGCCCGCTGAAGCGGCGATCACGGCCACGGCCAAGGGCATGTTCGAATGGCGCCGCAAGCACCGTCACTGCGCGGCCTGCGGTGAACAGAGCGAGGTCGCCGAGGGCGGCTGGAAGCGCATCTGCACCAGCTGCAAGGCCGAGCATTTCCCGCGCACCGATCCGGTGGTGATCATGCTGGCGACCTATCAGGGCAGGTGCCTGATGGGCCGCCAGGCGATCTGGCCCAAGGGCATGTACTCGGCGCTGGCCGGCTTTCTCGAGCCTGGCGAGACGATGGAAGAGGCCTGCGCTCGCGAGCTGATGGAAGAAGCGGCCCTGACGGCGACCCGGGTCCACTACCATTCGACCCAGCCCTGGCCCTACCCCAACTCGCTGATGATTGGCCTGATCGCCGAGGTCGACAGCGCCGACGCCCGCCCGGATCAGACCGAGCTGGAGGCCGTCCGCTGGTTCACCCGCGAGGAAGCCCGCCAGCTGATCAACGGCGGCTTCGACGGCTGTTTCGCGCCCCCGCCGCTGGCCATCGCCCACCAGCTGGTCAAGAGCTGGGCCGAGGGGGAGGGTTAGCGATCCTCTCCGCGAAGCGGGGAGGGGAGGAGCCGAAAGCGTCAGCCCAGCACGTCCAGCACGACGCAGCCGGTCCAGACCATCAGCACCACCGTCGACAGGCTGAACACCAGGAACCGCACGGGCACCAGGTTGACCGTCACCTGCACCAGGCTGTGAAGCACCCGCAGGCCGACATAGCCCCAGGCCAGCCCGGCCGTGAACGGGCTCTGCAGCCCGAGCAGATAGGTCAGGACCGCCAGCGCGTAGAAGATCGTCGGCTGTTCCATAAGGTGGTTGTAGTTGTCCGCCGCCGCCCGGGCGTCGTCCGGCAGGACGTTCAGCGAGCCCGGGAAACGGGCGTCCTGCGGATTGACCTTGGCCTTGCTCATGGCCGGGATGCGCTTGATGTACATCCACAGCCAGATGACCAGCGACCAGACCACCAGCGCCAGCGCTGGCGCGAGAACGGACTGCAGATAGGTGACGCCTTGAATCACGGTTGCCTCCCCAGGCTCGTTTGAGGAGGGAGTAGGGCTTAGGGCGTAGGGCGTGGCAAGGGGGTAGGCACGGGGACATGTACCGCCTTCGGTACGTGTCCCCTGCAGCTTCGGCGGCAAGGAACACGCACTGGAGTGCATGTCCCCGTCCGGTCAAACCCGATCCCGGAACGGATCCGCCGGAAACACCCCGAGGATCTCGACCTTCTCGGAGAAGTAGCCCAGCTCCTCGAGTGCGAGTGCGAGCCCGCGATCTTCCGGCCGGCCGTCGACCTCGGCGTAGAAGAAGGTCGCCGTGAAGGCGCCGCCCTCCATGTAGCTTTCCAGCTTGGTCATGTTGACGCCGTTGGTAGCGAACCCGCCCATGGCCTTGTAGAGCGCGGCCGGGATGTTCTTCACCTTGAAGCAGAAGCTGGTGATGCACCGGCTGGTGAACGGCGGCGGCGGCGGGGCCTTGTTGGCCGTCATGACCAGGAAGCGGGTGGTGTTGTGCCGCTCGTCCTCGATGTCCCGCAGCAGGATGTCGAGGCCGTAGATCTCCGCCGCCAGCGCCGGCGAGATGGCGCCGCGCGAAGGGTCCGGATGCTGGGCCAGCGCGCGGGCTGCGCCGGCGGTGTCGCCCACGGCCTCGGTCCTGACGCCCAGCTTCTTCAGCGAATTGCGGCACTGGTGCAGGGCGATGGCCATGCTGGAAACGATCTTCACCTGGTCCAGCTTGACGCCCTTGTTGACCATCAGCTGAAAGCGGATCGGCTTGAACCGCTCGCCAATGATCTTCAGGCCCGAGCTGGGCAGCAGGTGGTGCACATCGGCGACCCGGCCGGCGATGGAGTTTTCCACCGGGATCATGCCCAGCATGCAGGCGCCGGACTTCACCGCGTCAAAGGCTTCCTCAAACGTCGGGTAGGGGGCGGCTTCATAATCCGGGAAATAGGTACGGCACGCCTCGTGACTGTTGGCGCCGGGTTCGCCCTGGAAGGCGATCTTGGGAAGAGGGCTCATGGATTGGCTTTCGCGTGCGCCCGGGCGGCCTCAAGGTCGGCCGGGTTGTCGACGGAGATCGGGGCCTCGTCGGCGACGGCGGCCCAGTACGAGAGGCCCATTTCGAGGCCGCGCAACTGCTCCAGCTTCTCGCGCCGTTCGAGGGGCGAGGGCGGAGCGGTGTTAAATCGCTCCAGGGCCGCGCGGCGATAGCCGTAGATGCCGACATGACGCCAGATGGCTGCGTCGCCGTAGAGGGTCGAGCGGGTGAAATAGAGGGCGCGGCCGCTGGCGCCGTCGGCGGCCATGGCCAGCACGGCCTTGACCACGTCGGGGTTGGCGCGGTCGGCGGCGGAGGCCTCTGGTGCGACCACCGTTGCCACATCGCAACCCGGCTCGCGCGCCAGCAGGGCGGCGCAGGCGGCGATGATCGAGGCCGGCACGAAGGGCATGTCGCCCTGCAGATTGATCACCGCGTCGTGGCGGCCTTGCGGGTCGATGGCCTCGAGCGCGGCGCGGATACGGTCGGAGCCCGACGGCAGGTCCGGA
>JBKJII010000472.1:0-6388 GCA_046598505.1 Caulobacter sp.
CGGGGACATGAAACGTCACCGCGACAGCGGTCCGGTCCTTCGCCAGCGGCGTCAGGGTCGTCCAGATCTCGGTTCCGGCGCCAGGCCCCTCGACCGTCGCCGAGCAGTATCGACCGCCCGCGCGGTCGATACGCACCTCGATGATCTGGGCCTGCGCGGCGTCGCCCGGCTGGTTGAGAACGCGCGCGCGCCAACCCTGCGGGCCGCTGTCCAACAGCGCGATGCTGTGGAACTGGCCGGCGTGCAGCGCCGGGAGATGCTCCCAGTCGAGCACGTTCTCCCAGACGCGGCCGACGCCGACAGGAACCTCACGATCATAGCGTCCGGCCAGACCCAGCGCAGGATTGGGCAAGCCCGGCGACAGGGCGAGATCAGGCACGGTCGAGGATCATCCGCCCGCCGGCGCCTTGGCCCTGATTGCGGCCAGTAATCCGCGAACCCGTTTGGCGTTGGCGCCCAGATCGCTCACGCCGACACGTGACGTCGAGCGAATATCGACCACCGAGGACCCGGCCGTTGCGCCCGGTCGCACGCGGATCGCGACGTCGTCCTTGAACCCGAACCAGAAGGACTCGGCGACCGCCTCGACCTTGCCGCCCGCGGCATCGACTGTGACCGCCTTCAGGCCCTGGGCCCTGGCAGCGTTGGCCGCAAGCGCCGTGGCGTCCGCGACCGGCATGGCCAGCACCAGCGGCTGGATGTCCGGATTGGCGGCCTGGCCAACGGCGCCGACCGATTTGCCCTTCAGCATGGCGACCGGGGCGGTCATCGAGGAGACCGTGTTGCCACCGCCGATCACCGCGCGGGCGGCGATGGCCGAGGGCGGGAATTGCGGCGGGTCCTGGATGTTGGTCGAAACATCGTGGATCGGGGGAATGGTCTTGGCCTTGGCCATCACGCTGACCACAAAACCGAGGGCCAGAGTGGGCACGAGAAGCGCGGTCAGGGCTCTGCCCCAGCCCCGGCGAGGTTTGACCAGAACCGCCAGAAGCAGGCCGATGAACGCGATCCCGAACACACCGAACAGCACCAGCGCGCCCAGCTTGAACACAAGCAGGCCGAAGCCGACCCGCCATTCGAACAGCCCGAACTTTGTCCCCAGGGCGGCAATCAGGAAATAGACCGGCAAAAGCAGGGCCAGGACAAACGCCAGGCGCACCCAGCCATCGCGAAATTTCGACATCGTTCCCTCTCCATGACCTCCGTCGCCTAAGCCCGGACGCCTCTCTGTTGCTGGCCAGCATGCGTCCGACTGACGTCAGTCGCCAGCCCGGCCTGTAAGTCCTAGCCGAAGTGCTTCAGGACGGACACCAGCCGCCGGGTCGCCGGCGAGAACAGCGCCCCGGTGTACCATTGACCTGCCAGCCGCTTGTTGATCTCGCCGCGCGTCGGATAGGGCGCGATCATGCCGGTCAGCTGACTGAGCTTCAGCCCCGTCGTCATGGTCAGCACCCAGAGCGGCAGGTGGTCGCCGGCGTGGGCGCCGACCAGGGTCACCCCGAGGATCTTGCCGCGCCTGGTGGCGACCAGTTTGGCGAAGCCCCGGATGTCGCCCTCGGCCTGGGCCCGGTCGTTGTCCGCAAAGGGCTGAACCAGCACCCGGATTTCGTCGCCGTGCGCCGCGCGCGCCTGGGCCTCGGTCAGACCGACCGCCGCCAGCTCCGGGTCGCAGTAGGTGACCCTCGGCACGATCAGGGCATCGGCGTTGATGGGCGCCGCGAACAGAGCCTTGCGCACGAACAGGCCGGCATGGGCCCCGGCCAGATGGGTGAACTGGCCCCGGCCCGCGGCGTCTCCGATGGCGAAGACACGCCGGTTGCTGCTGCGAAGCGAACGGTCGGTCTTCACGCCGGAGGCGTCGAACGCCACACCGGCGGCCTCCAGATTCAGGCCCTCGAGACTGGCCCTCCGGCCGAGGGCGACCAGCAGGTGCGATCCGGAAATGCGCTGCTCGCCGTCCGGCCCGGCGACCACGACCGTGGGCCCGGCCTCGACACGCACGGCCTTGTGGCCCGGCAGAAGCGTGACGCCGTCAGCCTTGAGCTGCTCGACAACCACGGCCGCGGCCTCCGGCTCTTCACGGCCGAGAATGGCTTCGGCCTCGATGACCGTGACCTTCGCGCCAAGCCGGCGGAAAGCCTGACCGAGCTCGACGCCGATCGGGCCCCCGCCGAGCACGATCAGATGGTCCGGACAGGCGGTGAGCTCGAAGACGCTCTCGTTGGTCAGACAGGGAACGGCGTCCAGGCCGGGGATCGGCGGGACGGCGGCGCGCGAGCCGCTGGCGATGACCACCTTGCGCGCCGACACCCGGACGCGGTCGCTCTCCACGATGCGCTGGTCGCGGAACCGGGCGGCCTCACGCACCACGCGGACCCCGAGGCCCTCGAAACGCTCCTGGCTGTCGATCGGCGCAATATCGGCGATGACCTGATGCACCCTGGCCATGACGGCGGCGAAGTCGACCTTGACGCCCGGCGCCGTGACTCCGAGCGGCCCACTGTTGCCGGCCACATGAGCAGCATGAGCCGCCGCGATCAGAGCCTTGGACGGCACGCAGCCGTAGTTCAGGCAGTCGCCGCCCATCTCGCCCTTCTCGGACAGCACGACCTTGAGGCCCAGCTGGGCGGCGCCGGCGGCGACCGACAGGCCGCCCGATCCAGCGCCGATGATCGCCAGGTCGGCGCGAATACGCTCCTGTTTCACGACGCGCTCTTTTTCGGACCGCGGAGCCGCTGGAACAGCGTTGTGCCCAGCGAAAGCAGTCCCAGCGCGACCAGCGGGCCCAGGACATAGGGTTCAAAGATGATCCTGAGATTGGGCTCGCCGCCGCGCGCCAGCACCTGACCGATGCCGGCCCCGACGCTGGAGTAGATGAAGGTCGCGGGCATGATGCCGATCAGGGTGGCCAGCGCGTAGGCTGGAAGCGGGGCGTTGGCCAGGGCCGAGGCGACATTGACCAGCCAGAAGGGCGCCAGGGGGATCAGCCGCAGCGTCAGGATATAGCCGAACGCGCCGTCCCTGACGCCGTCCATCACCGCCTTGAGCCGCCCGCCCGAGGCTTCCGCCCGTTCCCGCAGGGCCGCGCCGAGGGAGGTCCGGACGATGGCGAACACCAGGATCGCGCCGATGGTCGCCCCGACCACCGTCGCCGAGCCGCCGATCCATGTCCCGAACAGAAAGCCGCCGGCCAGGGTCAGGAACAGGGCGCCCGGAATGCTCACAGCCGTCGCGCCGGCATAGATACAGACGAAGATCAGCAGGCTCAGGGCGAGGTTATCGGCCACGAAGCCACGCAACAGGCCCTCATTGGCCTTGAGCGACTCCAGGCTGAGGTAGCGCCCGGCTCCGCTGGCGAACACGGCCACGACCGCGACGACCAGCAGCAGCAGCGGTCCATATCGTTTGAGCATCCGTGTCGTTCCCCCTGGCGGACGGATTCGCCCCTTGCCCAGTCTGCGCTTGAAATTGGTCGCCCGTCACCCAAGTCAAGCGCTTGGCGGAGTCCGGGGCGCCATGCCACCCTCGGACTGTGGCGTGCAGGTCGGGGCGGTGAGCTTGAATCAGAGAATTGATGAACGCCCGGTCGACCCAGGGGACGCCCTGCCCTCGTCGCCCTTCAGGTCGTCGGATGCGCCGCTGATGGACTCGCGGAAGTTCCGCGACCCGTTGGTCACCCTGGACGGTTCGCGCCGCGCCGCCGTCGCGCTCGAGGCGCTGGACACCCTGTGGTTCAATACCGGCACCCTCTGCAACATCGCCTGCCTGACCTGCTACATCGAGAGCTCTCCGCGCAACGACGCGCTGGTCTACCTGTCGGCCCGGGAGGTCTCCGGTTACCTGGCCGAGATCGACACGAGCGGCCTGGCCACGCGTGAGATCGGGTTCACCGGTGGCGAGCCCTTCATGAACGCCGAGATCATGGCGATGCTTGAGGCGGCGCTGGCGTCGGGTCGCCAGACCCTGGTCCTGACCAATGCGATGCGGCCGATGCGCCGGTTCGAGCGCCAGCTGGTCGGGTTGCGCGAACGGTATGGCGACGCCCTGACCCTGCGGGTCAGCCTGGACCACTACAGCCAGGCGGTTCATGAAGCGGAGCGGGGCGCGGACACCTGGAACACGGCGATCGCCGGGCTGGTCTGGCTGGCGGAGAACGGCTTTTCGCTGGCCATCGCCGGCCGGCGTCTGGGTGACGAGTCGGAAGACGCGGCCCGCGCCGGCTATGCGGCCCTGTTGGCCGGACTCGGCATCGCCCTGGACGTGAGCGACCAGGCGCGAATGATCCTGTTCCCGGAAATGGACGCCACCCGCGATGCGCCGGAGATCACCGAGGCCTGCTGGGGCATCCTGAACGTCTCGCCGTCGTCAATGATGTGCGCCTCGAGCCGGATGGTCGTGAAGCGCAAGGGCGCCGAGAGGCCGGTGATCGTCGCCTGCACGCTCACGCCATACGACCCGCAGTTCGAACTCGGCCATACGCTGGCCGGCGCCGCCGGGTCCGTGCAGCTTAACCATCCGCATTGCGCACGTTTCTGCGTGCTCGGCGGCGCCAGCTGCAGCGGGCGATGAACGGCGGGCCGCGCCTCTGCGTCATCATCCCGACCCTCAACGCGGCCAGCAACCTGTCCGCGACCCTGCATGCCCTTGATCCGGCAGATGAGGTCATCGTCGTCGACGGCGGGTCGAGCGACGGCGGTCCCGAACTGGCCCTGGCGTGGGGGGCCCGCGTGCTGCGCTCGCCGCCGGGACGCGGCGTTCAACTGGCGGCGGGGGCCGACGAGGCATCCGCCGACTGGCTGTTGTTCCTGCACGCCGACACGGTTCCCGCGCCGGGCTGGCGCGACGCGGTCGGCCAGTACGTGGAGAGCTCGGCGGGCTCCGCCAGGGCCGCCTGCTTTCAGTTCAGGCTGGACGATCCCTCGTTGCAGGCCCGCATGCTGGAACGCCTGGTCGCGATGCGAACGGTCGTCTTCGCCCTGCCGTATGGGGATCAGGGACTGCTGATCCATCGCGACCTGTATCGCGCTGTGGGCGGCTACCGCCCCCTGCCGTTGATGGAGGATGTCGATCTGGTGAGCCGACTGGGCCGCCGGCGCCTGGCGAGACTGGAGGTCGCGGCGGCGACGTCAGCGCGACGGTGGCGGCAGGATGGCTGGTTCCGGCGCAGCGCCCTGAACCTGTTGTGCCTGATGCTGTTCAGACTGGGGACGCCCGTTCCCGCGATCGCGCGCCTCTATGGCCGCTGAACGCCGCCACCTGGTGATCTTCGCCCGGACGCCGGCCTTTGGCGTCGGCAAACGTCGGCTTGCGGCCGGCGTCGGGGACCTGACGACCCTGCGGTTCCAGCGGTTCATGCTGGCTGACCTGCAGCGCCGGCTGGGCCGGGACCGACGGTGGCGCACCTGGCTGGCCCTGACCCCCGATCGCGACAGTCGCGGGCGCGCCGACGTCCTGCCCCAGGGGAGCGGTGATCTGGGGCGACGCCTGCGTAGACTTCTGAAGGTTCTGCCGCCGGGTCCAGTCGTGATCATCGGATCGGACACGCCCGGGATCGCGCCGACCGACATCGCTGCCGCCTTCCATGCGCTGGGCGCCGCCGACGCCGTTTTCGGCCCGGCGGTGGATGGCGGCTACTGGCTGATCGGTCTCAAGCGAACGCCGCGGCGCCTCGATCCGTTCGACAGCGTTCGCTGGTCCACCGCTCACGCCCTGGCCGATACGCTGGCCAATCTGGCGGGGCGACCTGTCATCCGGTTGCGCACGATGGAGGATATCGACGACCGGCAGAGCTACGAGCGCAGCGGCCTTCGCCTCTGACGGGGTTGCCTATTTCGGTGACAGTTTACCTAATTCGCATTCTGAGACTGGGCGTTCAGGCGACAAACGCGGCGCGAATTAAGTAAACTGTCACCGAAATATAACCCCGCCGGACCCGACCCCCCTACCGCGTGAACTTCTGGAACTTGATGCGGTGCGGGATCAGGCTGTCGGCGCCGAGGCGGCGCTTCTTGTCTCCCTCGTACATCTCGAAATTGCCCTCGAACCACTCGACGTGGCTGTCGCCCTCGAAGGCGAGGATGTGGGTGCAGAGGCGGTCGAGGAACCAGCGGTCGTGGCTGATGACCACGGCGCAGCCGGCGAACTCCTCCAGCGCCTCTTCCAGGTTCTGCAACGTCTCGATATCGAGGTCGTTGGTCGGTTCGTCGAGGAGCAGGAGGTTACCGCCCTGCTTGAGAGTGAGTGCCAAGTTGAGGCGGTTGCGCTCTCCACCAGAGAGCACCCCTGCCTTCTTCTGCTGGCCCCCGCCCTTGAAGTTGAAGCTGCCGACATAGGCGCGGGTGTTGATCTCGCGCTTGCCGACCATCATCACGTCGGTGCCGCCGCTGAC
>JBKJII010000040.1:0-9562 GCA_046598505.1 Caulobacter sp.
GGCGACCACACCGGCTACTACAACAGCGTCGAGAAGTTCCCGGTGTTCAGGGTCAGCGCCATCACCATGCGCAAGGCCGCCATCTACCACACCACCTTCACCGGCCGGCCGCCGGACGAGCCCTCGGTGCTCGGCGAGGCGCTCAACGAGGTGTTCATCCCCCTGTTCCAGCAGCAATTCCCGGAGGTGGTCGACTTCTGGCTGCCGCCCGAGGGCTGCAGCTACCGCATCGCCGTGGTGTCGATGAAGAAGGCCTACCCCGGCCACGCCAAGCGGGTGATGCTCGGCGTCTGGAGCTACCTGCGCCAGTTCATGTACACCAAGTGGGTGATCGTCGTGGACGACGACATCAACGCCCGCGACTGGAAGGACGTCATGTGGGCCCTGTCCACGCGAATGGACCCGGCGCGGGACATCACGGTGATCGAGAACACCCCGATTGACTACCTCGACTTCGCCAGCCCGGAGAGCGGCCTCGGCAGCAAGATCGGCCTGGACGCCACCAACAAACTGCCCCCCGAGACCCACCGCGAATGGGGTGAGCAGATCCGCATGGACCAGAACGTCGTCGATCGGGTCAGCGATATCTGGGGCAGGCTCGGATTGCCCGGTGACGGCAAGCCGATCTGGAAGTGAGGGCTGTGCGTTGAAGAAGCTGATTGCAGCGGCGATCGCCGTTGCGCTGTTGTGCGGAGGCGTGGCCATGGCCGCTCCCTGGGAGACCGACTTCCTGCCGCCGGCCATCCCCTGGCGCGGCAAGAGCGAGAAGCTGATCGTCAAGCCGGACGACCCCTGGATCACGCCGTCCGAAGCCACCGGCCTGACCGCCACGCCGTCCTACGACGAGACGATCGCCTGGCTGAAAAAACTCGACGCCGCCTCGCCGCTGATCCGCATGGAGGTGTTCGGCAAGACGCCGGAGGGCCGCGACCTGTGGGTGGTCATCGCCAGCAAGGACCGCGATCTGTTCGATCCGGGCAAGCCGGTCGTGCTGGCGCAGGCCGGCATCCACAGCGGCGAGATCGACGGCAAGGACGCCGGTCTGATGCTGCTGCGGGACATCGCCTTCAAGGGCAAGGACAGCCTGCTTGATGGGGTGAACTTCGTCTTCGTGCCGATCTACAGCGCCGACGCCCACGAGCGGACTTCGCCCTGGAGCCGGCCCAACCAGCGCGGTCCGGTCAGCCAGGGTTGGCGGACCACGGCCCAGAACCTCAACCTCAACCGCGACTACGGCAAGCTCGACTCACCCGAGGCCCGCGCGATGATCGGGCTGATCAATCGCTTCGAGCCGAGCCTCTACTTCGACCTGCACGTCACCGACGGCGTTGACTACCAGTATGACGTCACCTTCGGTTTCGAAGGCGAGGACGGGTCCTTTGCCCGCTCGCCGGCCATTGCCGGCTGGCTGAACCGCGCACTGAAACCCGCAGCCTACAGCGCGTTGAAGAAGGCCGGGCACATCCCCGGACCGCTGGTCTTCGCCGTCGACGATCGCGCGCCGAAGAGCGGCCTGTTCGTTGGACCGACCGGTCTGCGGCTGTCGAACGGTTACGGCGACGCCCGGCACATGCCGGCGATCCTGGTCGAGAACCATTCGCTCAAGCCGTACCGCCAGCGGGTGCTCGGCATGTACGTTTTGCTTGACGCGTCACTGAAGGCCGTGGCGGCCGATCCGACAGGCCTGAAGACCGCGATCGCCGCGGACAGGGCGCAGCGGCCTACCGAAGTGCTGACCGGCTGGACGCCGTCGACCGTCCCGGTCGGAACACGCGAATTCCTCGGCGTGCAGTTCGAGACCTATCATTCCGACGTGTCCGGCCGTGACGAGGTGCGCTGGCTCGGCAAGCCCGACAAGACGCCGTGGATCGAACCGCTGTTTGGTGCGACCGCCTCACTGAAATTCACGCCGCCGGCCGCCTACTGGGTGCCCGCCAGCAAGCCGGACATCATCGCCCGCCTGCGCCTGCAGGGGATCGCGATGGAAACGCTGTCAGCGCCGAAGACCATGACCTTGTCGATGGCCAGCCTTCCTGACGCGAAGGTCGCGGCAAAAGCCAACGAGGGGCATGTCGGTATCACGGCCGGCAAGGCGGGGTGGAGGGACCGAACCCTCACGCTTCCAGCCGGCTCGGTGCGTATTCCGACCGACCAGCCGCTCGGCGAACTGGCGGTGCTGCTGCTGGAGCCCGAAAGCGACGAGGGCTTCCTCGCCTGGGGCTTCTTCCCCGAAATCCTGCAGCGCACGGAGTATATCGAGGGCTACGTCATCGCGCCGCTGGCCCAGCGCATGCTCGACGCCGACCCGGCCCTGAAGGCCGCGTTCGAGGCCCGGCTCGCCGCCGATCCGGCCTTCGCAAAGGATCCCGAAGCGCGCCTGTCCTGGTTCTATGAACGCACGCCCTATTTCGACGATCATTACCTGCTCTATCCCGTGGGCCGGGAAGCCGCGCATTGACCGCTCTTGCCCTGCCGGGTCAAAGGACGGCTAATCGCGCCCCGCTGAAACGGCGCTTTTCGGGGAAAGATACCGGATGGACATAGCCAATCCTGGACACGCTTCAGCCCTCTGGGTCGGCCTGCACATCCTGCTGATTCTCGTGCTGTCGCTGCTGGTGGTTCGCCTGCGCAGCAAGCACAAGGTGTTCGTCGGCGATGACGGCAT
The DNA here is from genome assembly GCA_046598505.1 of Caulobacter sp. GTDB lineage: Bacteria > Pseudomonadota > Alphaproteobacteria > Caulobacterales > Caulobacteraceae > Caulobacter. The sequence goes on from JBKJII010000040.1 coordinate 2,666, forward strand.
TCCGGAGCTGGCCCAGGCCATCCGCGCCTTCGGCAACGCCAGCGAATACATCCCGCCCGGACTGGCCGGGCTGATCGTGCTCGACCTCTCGGGCGCGACGCCGCTGTTGATCCACATCGCCGGCTTCATCCTGCTGGTCGGGCGGGTGGTGCATGCGGTCGGCCTGTCGAACAGTGTCGGCACCTCGATTCCCCGGGCGCTCGGCATGACCATGACCTGGTGCGCCTATGTCTTCCTGGTGGCGGCGCTGCTGATTTCGGCCGTCTGGTAGGCGCCTGCCTTGCCCCGGCGCGTCCGGGCGCCCATAACCCGGACATGGATGAAACCTTGTTGCATGAGACGGTCGCCGCCGCGCTGACGGCCGGCGCCGACGCGGCCGAGGCCGTATTCGCGGAACGGCAGTCCCTGTCTGTCACGGTCCGTACCGGCGCGCTGGAAGAGGTCGAGCGCGAGGAAGCCCGGGACCTGGGCCTGCGCGTATTTGTTGGCCGGCGGACCGCCGTGGTCTCCGGGTCAGACGTCTCGGACGAGGGCCGCCGCAAGCTCATCGAGCGTGTCGTGGCCATGGCGCGGCTCGCGCCGGAAGACCCCTATGCCGGCTTCGCCCAGCCGGACCGGCTGGCGCGGGGTCCATTTCCAGATCTCGACCTGTTCGACGCGGCCGAACCATCGCCCGAAATGCTTGAAGACCAGTCCCGCGAGGCGGAGGCCGCCGCCCGGGGCGTCGCCGGCGTGACCAACTCGGACGGCGGTTCGTCCTCCTGGTCGTCGGCCCAATGGCGGCTGGTGACCAGCGACGGCTTCTCCGGCCTGCACCGCGCCTCGGGCTTCTCCCTGTCAGCGTCGGCGGTCGCCGGTGAGGGCTCGAAGATGGAGCGGGGCGGGGAGGGGCGCACGACTCGCCACGGCGCCGACCTGCCGTCCGCCACGTCCATCGGCGCCGAGGCCGGCAGGCGCGCCGTTCAACGCCTCGGGGCGCGCAAGATCGACTCAAAAACGGCCCCGGTGATCTTCGAGAACCGGTTGGCGACGTCACTGATCGGCCCGCTGATCGGCGCCGTTTCCGGCCCGGCGGTGGCGCGGGGCGTAAGCTTCCTGAAGGATCGTCTGGGAGACTCCCTGTTCGCCAGGGGTGTGAACATCGTCGACGAACCTCACAGGGTGCGCGGCCTCGGCTCCTCGCCGTTCGATGACGAAGGCGTGGCCAATGATCGCCTGGCCCTGATCGAGGACGGCGTCCTGACCAGCTGGCTGCTCAATACCGCTTCGGCCAAGCAGCTGGGTCTGCAGACGACCGGGCACGCGTCGCGTGGACTGGCCGGGGCGCCGGGGGTCTCGACAACCAACCTGACCGTCGAACCGGGTGACCGGGATCTGGCCGGCCTGATGGCTGACGCGGGCGACGGCCTGCTGATCACCTCGATGTTCGGGCCATCGTTGAACGCCAACACCGGCGACTGGTCGGTGGGCTGTTCGGGCTTCTGGTTCGAGCGCGGAGAGATCGCCTATCCGGTCGCCGAAATCACCGTGGCCGGCAATCTGATCGACATCTGGGGCCGACTGGTTCCGGGCGCTGACCTGGAAATCCGCGGCTCCGCAAATTCGCCGTCCCTGCTGGTTGACGCCCTGGCGATCGCCGGCAAATGAAGTCGGACCTCGCCCTGATCCTCGAGACAGCGCGCGAAGCGGGCGACCTTGCCCGGCGGATGAAGGCCGACGGCCTGAAGATCTGGTCCAAGGAGGGCGGCTCGCCGGTGACCAACGCCGACATCGCTGTCGATGAACTGCTCAAGGCGCGGCTCGAGGCCGCCCGCCCCGACTATGGTTGGCTGTCCGAGGAGACCGCCGACGACCCTGGACGTCTCGGCAAATCGCGCCTGTTCGTCGTGGATCCGATCGACGGCACGGCCGCGTTCCTCAAGGACCGGCCCTGGTGGTCGGTGTCGATCGCCGTGGTCGAGGATGGCCGGCCCGTCGTCGGGGTCGTCTTTGCGCCGGAGCTTGACGAGACCTTCACGGCGACAATCGGCGGCGGGGCCTTCCTTAACGACGCGGCCCTCCGGGCCAGCGCCCAGGACCAGGTCGAAGGCTGCCGCATGCTGGGCGATGCGCCGATGTTCAAGCATCCGGCCTGGCGCGAACCCTGGCCGCCGATGACCATCGAGACGCGCAACTCCATCGCCTATCGCATGTGCCTGGTCGCCGACGGCCGGTTCGACGCGGCGCTGGCGCTGAACGGCAAGAGCGAATGGGATCTCGCGGCGGCCGACCTGATCTGCGCCGAGGCCGGCGCGGTCAGCACCGATCACAAGGCGCGTGGCTTCGCCTACAATCGGCCCAATCCACGTCTGCCCAGCCTGGTTTGCGCCGCGCCGGCGCTGCACCCGTTGATCCTGGCGCGCGTGTCGCATATCGACCTGCGGAACTGACTTTTCGCCGAAGGGCCCTGCCTATGCCGGACAAACAGCTGCTGCACATCGTCATCGGCGGTGAACTGAAAGACGTGCAGGACGTCGAGTTTCGCGATCTGTCCAGGGTCGAGTTCGTCGGCGCCTACCCGAACTATGCCGAAGCCTGGAAGGCCTGGAAGGGCAAGGCCCAAGCGACCGTGGACAATGCCCACGCCCGCTACTTCATCATCCACGCGCACAAGCTGCTGGATCCGACCGACGACGACCACGAACACTAGGCGGGTCCCTGCGGGGTTCGAGACGCGCCGCGTGCTCCTCACCATGGCGAATATTTGTGACGCCATCCCTCGCCGTCCTTCGAGGAGGCCCGAAGAGCCGTCTCGAAGGACGCACGCTATTCCCGGCGCAGCAGCTTCTCAGTGATCAGGGAGCCCCACCAGCTTTCGTGGAAGTCGGCCTTGATCTTCACCGGGTCGTAGGCGTCGCTCTGCACCCAGTCGATGAAGCTGATCCCTCGCGGCTCGGCCTCTTCGAGATAGCGTTCGAAGACGTAGTCGAGCACGCCGGTCTTGCCCTGCTTCACATGCAGGGTGCGCAGGCCGAGCTCGGTCATCGCGTCACGGATCGGCTCGCCGAGATGAAAATGGCGGTAGAAGACGCTCATGATGCCGGCCCGGTCCGCGCCGGACTTGCAGTGCATCAGGGCCGGATACTCGATCGTCTCGAACAGGTCGCGCGCGCCCAGCACCACCTCTCGCTTGGGCACAGCCCGGGAGGTGACCGTGAAATCGACCATTGCCAGGCCGAGGCGTTCGCAGGCCTCGCGCTCCAGCTCATGGAAGCCGGTATCAAACCCGCCGCGCAGGTTGATGATCGTCTTGATGCCGTCGCGCTTCCACCAGCGGAGTTGAAACGGCCACGGCTGCGCCGCCCGGACCATGTTCGGCCCGATCCAGTGGGCGTTGGAAAAGCCGACGCGCAGGAAGGCGTGGTCGCCCCATACGGAGCTCCAGTACGCCTTTAAGCGGCCCCAGCCGGTGGATAGGTCGAAACGCTTCGACAAGTGGCGCTCCCTGAAAGAGCGTCCTAAGTAGAGTTCTGCGCGTCAAACGCAAACCTCGAGAGCCGATTCCTGTCCATGACCGCCGCATCGCCGACCGAAATCACCAGCCGGGCGCTGGCTGGTCGTGTCTGGCGAAGCTATCTGCAACGCCGCTGGAAGGGCGTCGCCGTGGCGTTGTTCTGCGCCGTTGCGGTGGCCGCGCTCAGCACATTGCTGGCCCAGATGATCGAACCTGCGGTCAATGACCTGCTGGTCAGGCGCAAGCCCGGCGCGATCATCCTGATCCCGCTGACCATCATCGCTTACGGCATCGGCCGGGCGGGGGCCCAGCTTATCCAGGCCATGCTGGTCAACCGCATCGGCCACGGCCTGGTCGGGGACATCCAGCAGGAACTCTTCGGCCGCATGGTCAAGGCGGACCTGAGCCGGCTGAAGGCCACGCACTCTGGCACATTCGTGTCTCAGGTTCTCTACGACGCGGCGCTCATCCGAGAGGCGGCGACGAGCGGCGTGGTCAACTGGACCCAGCATGCCCTGACTGTGACCGGCTGCATGATCGCGATGATCGACCGCGACCCGATCCTGGCGGCCGGCGTTGCGCTGATCGGACCTTTCGCCGGCCGGCTGATGCGGCGCTTTTCGCGGCGTTCGAAGAAGGCCGCCAAGGGCGCCATGGCCGCGACCAGCGACCTCTCCACGGCCCTCATGGAAAGCCTTGACGGCGTCCGCGTGGTCAAGATGGAGAACCGCGAAGCCTATGAAGAGGCCCGCGTCGCGGCGGTGATCAAGGAACGCCAGAAGCACATAATCAAGGGCGCCAACGCCCGGGCGCAGTCGGCGCCCGTGACCGAACTGCTGACCGTCTTCGTGACGGCCGGCATCTTCGTCTACGTCGGCTGGCGGCACGAGATGAACGCCGGCGACTTCATGGCCTTCTTCGGCCTGCTGGGGATGGCCGGCCAGTCGCTGCGTCAGCTGGCCAACCTGCAGACCGTGTTCGCAGAAGGGGGCACTGCGGCTCGCCGCCTGTTCGCGGCCCTCGACGTCGAGCCGGAGGTCCGCGAATCGCCAACCGCCCGGGTGCTGTCGTCCGGCGATGGCGAGGTCCGGCTGGACGGGGTCAGCTTCGCCTATGACGAAAGCGGCCCGATCCTCGACAACGTGAGCATCGAGGCCCGCCGCGGCGAGATGGTCGCGCTGGTCGGCCCGTCTGGCGGCGGCAAAAGCACGGTCCTGTCGCTGATCCCGCGCTTCTACGACGCGACCGGTGGCCGCGTGACCGTCGACGGCTCGGATGTGCGCGACGTGACGGTCGCCTCGCTGCGGGAACGCATCGCCTTTGTCACCCAGGAGCCTTTCCTGTTTGACGACACGATCCGGGCCAACATCGCCTACGCCCGGCCAGAAGCCTCCGACGCCGAGATCGAGGAAGCCGCCCGCCGCGCCGCCGCCCACGACTTCATTCTCGAGCAGCCCGACGGCTACGACACCGTGGTCGGCGAGGCGGCGACGCGGCTTTCCGGCGGTCAGCGCCAGCGGATCGCCATTGCCCGCGCCTTCCTGAAGAACGCGCCGATCCTGTTGCTGGACGAGGCGACAAGCGCGCTGGACACCGAAAGCGAAGCCCAGGTCCAGGCGGCGTTGGACCGGCTGATGGCCGGTCGCACGACCATCGTAATCGCGCACCGTCTGTCGACCGTGAAAGGCGCCGACCGGATCTATGTCATTGAGCGCGGCAGCATCGTCGAGATCGGCTCGCACGCGACCCTGGTGCGCAAAAAGGGACTCTACGCCCGGCTGGCGCGCGCCCAGGACCTTGATTCCGCTCCGGAGGAGACACCGGCGTGAAGGCGTTCTTTCGATCCGCCCTGGTGCAGAAGACGCTCGCCGCGGTCTTCGCGGCCTGGCTGCGCCTCTGTTACGCCACCCTGCGCTGGACCCGCGAAGGCGAGGACAGGGCCCGGGCTGTCTGGGGAATGGAGAGCGGCGCGATCCTCTGCTTCTGGCATGGGCAGGTTCCGCTGGCGCCACCCTGCTGGCCCCAGTCACCGGATCGCCAGGAGATGCGCTGCCTGATCTCGCGGTCGGCCGACGGCGAGTTCATCGCCCTGACTATGGAGCGGAACGGCTTTCCGGCCATCCGCGGATCGTCGAAAAAGGTCAGTGACCCGAACAAGAACAAGCACGGTGAACAGGCCCTGCGGGACATGGCCAGGTGGGTCCGGAGCGGGGGCGGGGTTTCGATCACGCCCGACGGCCCGCGCGGTCCCGCCGAGGTGATGCAGGGCGGCGCGCTGGCGCTGGCCCGGATTACCGGCGCGCCGGTGATCTTCTGCGGCCTGTCGGCGCGCCCATCGTTCAGGATCGGCAGCTGGGACCGAACGGTGATCCCGTTGCCGTTCGCCAGGGGCGCCATGGTCTGGGACGGACCGTACTTCGTCGGCAGGGACGACGATATCGGCGCCCTGACGCCCCGATGGGCAGCACACCTGACTGCCGTTCAGCGCCGGGCCGAGGCGCTGGTGGACGCGGCCGCCGCGGGATGAGAGTCTAGGCCCATGCCGCACGACGCGCCCGGTCACGACCACGGCCATAGTCACGATCAACAACACGGACATGACCACGGTCATGGCCATGGGCATCACCATGCGCCGGCTGATTTCGGCCGCGCCTTCGCTATCGGCGCGGGTCTGAATATCGCCTTCGTTGTGGTCGAGGGCGCCGCCGGATGGATCACGCACTCGCTCGCCCTGGTCGCCGACGCCGGGCACAATCTCTCGGACGTGCTTGGTTTGTTGATGGCCTGGGGCGCTGTCGCGATGGCCAGGCAACGGCCGACGGCGCGCCGCACCTACGGCCTGCGCAAGGGCACCATCCTCGCGTCGCTGGCCAATGCCGGGCTACTGCTGGTGGCGGTCGGCGCGATCGTCTGGGAGGCCATCCGCCGCCTTGGCGCGCCCGAGCCACTCTCGCCCGGGCCGGTCATGGCGGTCGCCGTCATCGGCGTGATCATCAACACGGCCACGGCGCTCATGTTCATGCGCGGTCAGCATGATCTGAACGTGCGCGGCGCCTTCCTGCATATGGCCGCAGACGCCGCCGTCTCGCTGGGCGTGGTTCTGGTCGCGGCGATCATCTGGTTTATCCCGTCGTGGACCTGGCTGGACCCGGCAGTCAGCCTGGTCATTGCGGCCGTGATCGTCGCCGGGACCTGGGGCCTGCTGCGCGACTCGCTCGACCTGGCGCTCGACGCCGCGCCGCGCGGGGTTGACCCGGACGCCGTCCGCGCCTGGCTGGCGGCCCGACCCGGGGTGACCGAGGTGCACGACCTGCACATCTGGGCCATGAGCACGACCGAGACCGCGCTGACCGTGCACCTGACACGGCCGGACAACAGCGACGCCGACGGCTTCCTGCACGACA
>JBKJII010000055.1:0-11016 GCA_046598505.1 Caulobacter sp.
GCCCACCTGATCTGGGGCGCGCCGTCTAGCGTGCTGGTCGGCGACTACCTGTTCGCGCGCGCCTTCGAGCTGATGGTCGAGGCCGGCTCCCTGCGGGCGCTGGACATCCTGGCCAAGGCCGCCGGCGTGATCAGCGAGGGCGAGGTGCTGCAGCTGACGCGGGCGCACGATCTGAACCTGTCACAAGACGTCTACCTTGAGATCATCCGGGCCAAGACGGCCGAGCTGTTCGCCGCCGCCGCCGAGGCCGGCGCCGTCAGCGCGGGCGCTTCGGACGACATGTGCCGGGCGATGCGCGCCTACGGCATGGGCCTGGGCCTGGCCTTCCAGCTGGTTGACGACGCCCTGGACTACGGCGGGACGACCGAGGCCTTGGGCAAGAACGCCGGCGACGATTTCCGCGAGGGCAAGGCGACCCTGCCGCTGCTGCTGGCCATCGCCCGCAGCGGCCCGGCAGAGACGGCCTTCTGGGAGCGGACGATCGGCCGTCGGGAACAGACCGACGACGACTTCCGTCGCGCCCGCGACCTGATCGCCAGGACCGGGGCCGCCGAGGCGACGCTCGATCTGGCCCATGAATTCGCCGAGGAGGCCAAGGCCGCGCTGGCCGGCACCGAGAAGAACGCCTGGCGCACGGCGCTCGAAGACCTGGCCGACTTCGCCGTCAGCCGCCGGGCCTGAGGCGCGCGCCGTGGCGGGCGAGCGGATCCTGGTCATCAAGCTTTCGGCCCTGGGCGACTTCGTCCAGGCCAGCGGTCCGATGAAGGCCATCCGCGCGGCGCATCCTGACGCCCACATCACGCTGCTGACCACCAGGCCCTATGTCACCATGGGTCAGGCCACAGGCTGGTTCGACGCGGTCTGGAGCGACGGGCGGCCGAGCTGGAGCAACCTGCCGGCCGTCTGGCGGTTGCTGGCGCGGCTGCGCGGGGGGCGGTTCGACCGGGTCTACGACCTGCAGACCCAGAGTCGGACCGTGCGTTATTTTCAGCTGTTCTGGCCGAACCGGCCGCTGTGGTCCGGCAACGCGCCGGGGGCGGCGTTCGCCTACACCGGACCCGAGCGGGATCGGCTGCATATCCAGGACTCACAACGCAATCAGCTGGCCATTGCCGGGATCAGCGAGGTCGGGCCGCCGGATATCAGCTGGTTGACGGGGGATGTGGCGAAGCTCGGCCTGCCCGACGTCTACGCGCTGCTGGCGCCGGGCGGCGCGCCGCATCGTCCGGCCAAGCGCTGGCCCGCGGACCGTTTCGGCGCACTGGCGCAGGCGCTGCTGGCGGACGGGATCACGCCGGTGGTGCTGGGGCATGGCGCGGAGGAAGAGGCGCTGGCGGCGGTGATCTTGGCGGCGGCGCCCGGCGCGATCAGCCTGGTCGGCAAGACGGCGCTCGGCGACATTGCCGAGCTCGGTCGCGGCGCGACGCTGGCGGTCGGCAACGACACCGGGCCGATGCATCTGGCCGTGGGCGCCGGTGCGCCGGCCGTGGTGCTGTTCTCCCGCGACAGCAATCCTGACCTCAGCGCACCGCGGCCGATCCGTCCGGAACAGACTGTGGAAATCCTGCGCGAGCCAGATCTGGCGGATATGTCCGTCGAGCGGGTGCTGACGTCGGTGGCGAAGATCAGAACCCGCTGAACAGCTTTTCGAGGGCGCGGCGGATATCGTCTTCGCGATCTGCGATCGAACCGGCGCGACGCTTCAATGTGTTTGCCCGCAGACTGAAGAGTTCGCTGACGACCAGGACTGTCTGCTGGTCCTGGATAGTAACGTCGAGTTCCAGGTCGCTCAGCGCCCGGCAGGCATCGTTCACAGCCGGCGCGATGACGACTTCCGACAGGTCTCTCAGGTGGTGGGACGACAGAACCACAAGAAAGGGGGCCGCTTTCCGGGCGGCGGGGACCGGGTTGTGGAAGGCTTCGAACTGGCGCACTTCACCACTTTCGGAAGTGGTCGCCTGTCAGGCCCCGTCGGCTGATGCGCGCGTTATGCTCCTTGATCGCTTCGGCGTTCTCTTCGGCCCAGCGACGGGCGCGGGCGTCGCCGCCGGCCGGATCGACCTTCTGGAGATGCTGCCGCAGGTCTCGTTCGCCCATGCCGTCGACTGACAGGCCGAGGCGCGCCGCCTGTTCCAGCAGTTCGGGGTCGATGACCGACGCGGTCTCGGGTTTGTCCATCCTCAAACGCTACACCTATGAGAACAAACCGGCAACTACAATCGCAGCGCGTGGGTGATGCCGGGCCAGACGACCCGTTCGAAGCCCATGGCCTCCCAGAACGGCGGGGCGGCGTCCGAGGCGGCGGCGTTGAGGGTCAGGAGCGGGGCGGCCTGAAAGCCCTGCTGCATCATCGCGCCGGCCAGGGCGCGGGCGACGCCGGCGCGGCGGAAGGCCGGCCGCACAAACAGCCGGCGCATGCGTATGGCCGGCTCATCCAGGCTCCGCTCAACGGTCACCCCGCCGACACCGGCCAGATCGCCCGCCACCCAGGCCGCGAACAGCGCGCCCGGGTCGACAAACGGATCGTCGGCCGCCCCGAACTCCGTCGCCAGCATGGCCATGTTGCGCACGCCCTCCGTCGCCGCGTCGGTCAGGATTGCATCGAATTCATCGGGCAGGGCCTCGACAAGGCGGACGACGCGGACCACCTGTTGGTTCATGACACGCGCCTGGAGGCTGTCGCTGTGAAACTGCTGCTCAACATCCTGTGGTTTATCTTCGGCGGCTGGCTGAGCGGCCTGCTGTGGCTGCTGGGTGGCCTGATCCTGGCGGTCACGATCGTCGGCCTGCCGTACAGCTTCGCGGCCTGGCGCATCGCCGGCTTCGCCTTCTGGCCGTTCGGCAAGGAGATCGTCTCGCGCGAAATCGTCACCGGCCAGCACGACATCGGCACCGGCCCGATCGGCCTTGTGCTCAACATCATCTGGTTCATCTTCGCCGGCTGGTACATCGCCCTGTCGCACATCCTGATCGCCATCCCCGAAGCCATCAGCATCATCGGCCTGCCGTTCGCGTTCAAGGACCTCCAGCTGGCCCAGATCGCCTTCGCGCCGGTCGGCAAGATCGTGGTCGAGAAGCGGTAGCACCGTCGGGGACATGCACTTCAGTGCGTGTCCCGGTCAGCTCGAATTCGGTGACAGTTTACGAATTGCCACCCGAGACGTCGCTGCCGTCAATGCGACTGCAATTCGTAAACTGTCACCGAATTCTCCCGGTCAGCGCGGCGCCGGCCCCTCGTCCTCTTCCAGCAGGATCTTCAGGAAGCTCTCGCGGCGGTTCAGGAAGTTGCGCGTGACCTGGTACTGCTCGGTGTCCTCGTACTCGACCCGCTCGAGCCCTTGCTCGGACGCCTGGTAGATCCAGGCGTCGGGGTAGCCGAGGATGATCGGCGAATGGGTGGCGATGATCAGCTGCGACCGGGCCAGCACCAGATGATGCAGCCTGGCCACGAAGGACAGCTGGCGCTGCGGCGAGAGAGCCGCCTCCGGCTCGTCCATGATGTACAGGCCGTCGCCCATCAGCCGGTTGTCGAACAGGCTGAAGAAGGCCTCGCCGTGTGACTGCTCGTGCAGCGGCCGGTCGCCGTAGCGATTGCCACCGCTCTGCTCAAGATAGGTCGCCGTGGTGAAGAAGCTCTCGGCGCGCAGGAAGAAGCCGTCGTGCGGGCGGAGCTGCACGTTGCGCACCGGCCGGATGAACTGGTGCAGCGCCGAATGGGAGTCCCGCGTCGCGAAACGATGGTCGCGCGAGCCGCCCTCGGCGTTGAACCCCCAGGCCACGGCCAGGGCCTCGATCAGGGTCGATTTGCCCGAGCCGTTCTCGCCGACCAGGAAGGTCACGCGGGGATGGAATTTGAGGCTGTGCAGACTGCGCACGACCGGCAGGTTGAAGGGGTAGGCGGCCTCGTCCCACCCCTCGCGCCGCTCAAACTGCGCCTCGATCCAGTAGGGGCGGGTGAGGCCGGTCACTCATCTCACCCCGGCGAGATCATCTTCTCAGGCCGCACGGCCTCGTCGAACTCCGCGTCGGTCAGGTAGCCGCCGCCGACGGCTTCCTCGCGCAGGGTCGTGCCGTTCTTGTGGGCCGTCTTGGCGATCTTGGCGCAGGCGTCGTAGCCGAGCTTGCCGTTCAGGGCCGTGACCAGCATCAGGCTGTTGTCGAGGCCGCGCTTGATGTTGTCCTCGCGCGGTTCGATGCCGACCACGCAGTTGTCGGTGAAGCTGATCGCCGCGTCGGCCACCAGCCGGACCGACTGCAGGAAGTTGTAGGCCATCACCGGGTTGAACACGTTCAGCTCGAAGTGGCCGCTGGCGCCGGCGAAGGTGATGGCGGCGTTGTTGCCGAACACCTGGGTGCAGACCATCGTCAGGGCCTCGCACTGGGTCGGGTTGACCTTGCCCGGCATGATCGAGCTGCCCGGCTCGTTTTCCGGCAGGCTCAGTTCGCCCAGGCCCGAGCGCGGACCAGAGCCGAGGAAGCGGATGTCGTTGGCGATCTTGAACAGGCTGGCGGCCACCGTGTTGATGGCGCCGTGGCTGAAGACCATGGCGTCGTGGGCGGCCAAGGCCTCGAACTTGTTGGGGGCGGTGGTGAAGGCCAGGCCCGTGATCGCGGCGATCTGTTCGGCGACCTTCTCCGCGAAGCCGACGGGGGCATTGAGGCCTGTGCCGACGGCCGTACCGCCCTGGGCCAGCTCCATCAGCGCCGGCAGGGTCTGCTCGATGCGCCGGATGCCGTTCTCGATCTGTTGGGCGTAGCCGCCGAACTCCTGGCCGAGGGTCAGGGGCGTGGCGTCCTGGGTGTGGGTGCGGCCGATTTTGATGATCCCCTGCCAGGCGTCAGCCTTGGCCGCCAGCGCCGCGTGCAGGCGCCTCAGGGCGGGGATGAGGTCGTGGACCAGCTGCTCGGCGCAGGCGATGTGCATGGCCGTCGGATAGGTGTCGTTGGACGACTGGCTCATGTTGACGTGGTCGTTGGGGTGGACCGGCGTCTTGGAGCCCATCTCGCCGCCGAGCATTTCGATGGCGCGGTTCGAGATCACCTCGTTGGCGTTCATGTTCGACTGGGTGCCCGAGCCGGTCTGCCAGACCACGAGCGGGAAATGGTCGTTCAGCCTGCCCTCGATGACCTCGTTGGCCGCCTTGACGATGGTTTCGGCGATCTTCGGGTCCAGCTTGCCCAGCGCCAGGTTGGTCTCGGCGGCGGCGCGCTTGACGATGCCCAGGGCCCGGACAACGGGCAGGGGCTGTTTTTCCCAGCCGATCTTGAAGTTGCCAAGGCTGCGCTGCGACTGGGCGCCCCAGTAGCGGTCGGCGGCAACCTCGATGGGGCCGAAGGTGTCGGTCTCGGTGCGCGTGGCGGTCATGGGTCTGTCCGGCGAAACTTGCTGCGCCGGTTTAGCGCCGGGAGGCGAGACTGCAAGGCCGTCGTGGCGCCGGCGACCCGGACGTGGTAGTCTAGCCATCTATCTGGCTAGGAGGCGATCATGGAAGTCAGTGTCTTTGACGCTCGCAATCGGTTTTCCGAGCTGATCGAGGCGGCGGAACGGGGCGAGGAGGTAATCGTCACAAAGCGAGGCCGGCCCGTCATCCGCCTCACCCCGGTCAATGCCGCCGAGCAACGCGCGCAACGGACGCGCGCAGCGCTTGATCGTGCCAGCCGTATCGCCACCGCGATCGAGGAGCGCATGGGGCGACCGTTCACCCACGATGAGCTTATCGCCGCGCGCGACGAAGGCCGGCGCTAGGACGTGCCGCTGGTTGTTGATAGCTCGTTCATGGTGTCGTTGGTCGTCCATGAGGAGCATTCGGCGTTTGCTCACGCCTGTCTCCTCGAGCACGACAGCGAGCCGCGCGTCGCGCCGGCCTTGATGGCCTGGGAGACCGCCAATGTCCTGTGGCGCAAGACCCGGAGAGGCGAGATCGACGGCGAACAGCGGCTGGAAATGCTTGGATCCCTTGCTGATTTCGAAACGACCCTGGAACCACCCCAGCCGGACGTCACGCTGGCGCTGCTCGCCTATGCCGATCTGCATCGGCTGACGGCCTATGACGCAGCCTACCTGGAGATGGCGATGCGGCTGGAGGCCCAACTGGCGACGCTGGACAGGCCGTTGACCCTGGCCGCCCTTGCCGAGGGACTGGTCGTCCACTCGCCTTTCGCATGACTGACGACTGGACATCCTTCGGCAAGGTGCGCGCCCGCGAAGGCGGCGGCGTTCTGGAGCTCGTCGTCGACGGGCTGACGACCCAGGCCAAATACTACAAGCCGCTGATCTACGAGTTCTTCCGCAAGGCATGGCGCGGCTCCCGCCCGAGCTGGGGCGACTTCGGCGTCGAGATCTACATGGACTACGAGGGCGATCCGCCCTGGCTCGATCTGGACAACCTGGCCAAGGCGATCCTCGACTCGATCAAGGGCTACGCCTTCCACGACGACGCCCAGGTGGCCCGGCTGTTGGTCGAGCGGCGACCGGGCGACCGGGAGCGCGTCACCGTGCGCGTGACAAGGCTTTCTTCGAACGGTCCAGAGCCATCCCCGCCAGCAGGGCGTCGCCCAGCAGAATGAAGGCGCCGTAGCGGCCGAGGCTCACCGGGTCCCAGGCCGGGAAGATGTCCTTGAACAGGGCGACCATGATCGCCGCGCCGATCAGGCCGGGCGTGGCGAAGATTGCTGCGGCCAGCAGGCGCTTGCGGCGCGGCAGATGGCGCAGGCGCGTGGTCACGTAGAACAGGAAGGTCACCGCCCCGCCAACCAGGAAGGCGTTGGCCGCGTAGAACCAGAAGGCCTTTTCGAGCAGACCCGCCCCGAAGGCCGCATACCACGCCGTCGAGACCAGAAAGGCCGCGAGGCCCGCCAGACCGAAGGTCAGACCGTCTTCTTTTGACACGACAACCACCCCGAACCACCCGTTTCCATCCTTGGGATGCGAGGGTGGCGCCAAGAAGGTGGCCTATGGTCGCGGGCATGAAAAGTCAGCTCGCCCAGGGCACGAGTGCGCCGCGGAACGCCAGCACCAGCGACAGGCCGACATAGATCAGGGTTGTCGCTGAGAAGCGCAGTTTTCGACCGACCGTCCAGCTCTCGACCCGCCGCCCGCCGCGCCAGATGAAGGGCAGCAGCACCAGCGTTACGGCTGAAAGCAGGGCCGCGACGAAGGCGCAGGACGAGGCCACCAGCATCCAGCCGCCTGGCCAGTCGAAGAAGATCATGGCGACGTCGCCGGCCTTGCTGGCCCAGATTCCCAGCGCGCCCATGGAGAGGATCCAGAGCAGGGCCTGGGTCGTCTGCATCAGACTGGCGCGGCGCTGCATCGGCGTTTCGCGGTGATCCTTGCGGTCGCGCATGACCAGGCCGCCAAGCGTGGCCAGGGCCGCGATGAAGGCCAGCAGGGCCAGGTTCACCAGCCAGCCCTGCGTACCGAAGAAGCCGGCCCGCTGGTACATGACGGTGCCCGAGGACGGGTAGTAGGCCGTCGCGCGGCCGCCGGTCATGACAAAGTTCAGCCGTTTCCAGCCGCCCAGTTCCTTGAACCGTCCCGCCGCGCCATCCGCGACCCACAGGGATGATCCGCCGTCGCGGCTGCTGATGCGCAGATAGCCCGCATCGGTGACGCCGACCTTCGTCCGGGCGTCAATGAGGCCGATGAACTGTTCCAGTCCACGGTAGGAGCGCCGCAGGCTGATGAACTCGCCGGTGAAGGCGCGGGCGTTCTGCTTCAGCCAGGGCGAACCGGCTTCGGGCAGGGTCGGCGCAGGGCCGTAGAACCGCTGGACGATACGACCGGTGATCTGGCTGGTCAGCCGATCACCCGTTTCGGAGTTGGTCGCGATGAACACGCCGAGGTTCAGAGCGGGGACCACCGTCATGCTGGACCGGAAGGAGAGCAGGACGCCGTCGTGGCCCCAGCCGGTCCGGCCGCCCGGCAGCTGGAACTCGCGGAAGCCGTGGGCGAAGCCCGAGACGCCCGGCGCCGGCCGCGATTGAGCGCGGGTGAAGCCCGCCGCCGTGGTCGGGTTGTAGATCTGGACGCCGTCGAGGGTTCCGCCGTTGAGGATCATGGTCATGTAACGGGCCATGTCCGCGGCGCTGGTCGAAGCGCCGCCGGCCGGAGCGATCTGGGTCGTGTATTCGTAGGGGCGGGTCTTCCAGCCCGATCCGGTCCACAGGAAGCCGGTGGCGAGGTTGGCCTTCAGGCTGGCCGACATGGGCGCGGGCAGGCCCTGGCGCGGCGCGTAGGGCTCGCGGAAGGTTGTGTGGACCATCCCCAGCGGACCGGTAATCTCGCTCTCGATCAGGCGCTCGTACGGCTTGCCGGCGACCCAGGCCGCCGCCGCGCCGGCCAGGCCGACGCCGTAGTTGGAATAGGACGGCGCGGACCCGGCCTCACGCACCCGGCGCGGCCGCTCCTGGCGCAGATAGACCGCCAGCGGGCGCACCCGGTCCTCGTCGCGCTCGAACAGCTGGCCAAGGGCCCGGTCCTCGAAACCGGGCGAATGGCTCATCAGATCGATAACCTTGACCGGCCGGTCGAAACCCTGGTCACGGACCTGAATCTTCTCGGGCAGGTAGAGGTTGATCGGAGCGTCGAGCCGCATGCGGCCGGCCTCGACCTCCTTCATCACCGCGATCCAGGTGAAGGTCTTGGAGATGGACGCGATGCGGAACATCGTCGTGTCCGGATCCACGGGACGGGCCGGGGCCAGTTTGGCGAAGCCGTAGCCCTTCTTGAGCACGACCTGGCCGTTCTGGACCACCGAGATGGTCACGCCGGGGATATGGTCTGCGGCCATGGCGTCGCGGACCAGGCCGTCGACAAAGGCTTCCAGCTCGGCCGGGGGCAGGGGGACGACACCCGGCATCAGCGCAGCGGGCGCGGGAACAGGCGCGGGCGCCGCGACCGTCAATGCCGGGGCCTGCGCCGTGCTGGCGACAGGGGCGACGCCGATCAGAATGGATAACGCAGCCGCAAGAGCGGCTTTGGCTGGCGATCGCAAGGAGGTGCCCCCGGGGAATAGGTAGTCAGGCGTCTTCTAGGGCGCCGAGGGGCCGGGGCAAAGGTCAGTCTGAGCGGATCGGCGTTATGGTCCCTGAACGCCCTTCGCGCCGGCAGGGAAGGGCATCATGCCGAGGCGCATGCGCAGACCGCTGTCGATCGAGACCTGGGGCTCGGACGGAGGCGACAGGGCCATGGCGGCCTCCCGTTGCGTGACGCAGCTCTGGATCGCCGGGGGCAAGGCCGTGAAGTTGCGCACGGTTCCGACGGACTCGAGGAAACAGGCGTCGAAGAAGGGATACTTGTCCTCCGAGCTGCAGCCGAACGAGCTTCGATCAGGCCGGGCGGCGGTCATGACCATCCGCTGCGGACCCGACAGGTAGGGCACGAAGGCGCCGGAGAAGCAGGCCGAGACGATGACGATGGTCGGCCGGTTGGGGCAGGCCTCCTCGACGAGGGCGGCCATCTCCGAGGGCGAGAACATGTACATCTTGCCCATCACGTCCATCACCGCGCCCTGCGAGGGCGCGCCGTGGGAGGTGTAGTAGATCAGGCAACCGCCCGGGGCCTTGATTGCGGACGCCTTGAGCGCGTCGAGCATCGACTGGGCCGTCAGGCGCTCGGGACCGGTGTCGGCGTAGAGCTCCGGCCGGGTCGAGAACTGGGTCATGGTCGCGGGCCTGAAGCCCAGGGCGACGAGAGTCGCGGCGACATCGCGGCGGGCGTTGTCGAAGGCTTCGGTCGGGCCGCCGTCGTGGGCGCGCCAGTCGCCGGCCACGACGACAGAGGCCCAGTTGTTGAACGGACTGGCCGGGGCGTCTGCGGCGAAAACGGGGCCGGCGAACCAGGCGGCGAGCAGGCCGATGATCGCGAGAAGCCCCCGGCGCATCCGTTTCAGCCCTTGTACCGGGTGAACGGGGTCGGCATGGCCGTTCCGGTCGCGCGGGCCAGTGTGCGGCCCTCGCTGTCCTTCAGCTCGCCCTCGGTGAAGGCGATGGTCTTGCCCCAGCGCACGACGCGGCCGACGCCGGTGATCGCGCCGGGCAGGGCAGGGCGGAAGAAGCTGGTCTTCATCTCGACGGTCGGAGCGACGCTGGTCATACCCGAGGCGACCATACAGGCCACGCTCATGCATTCGTCCAGCATGGCGCAGAGATAGCCGCCCTGGATCTGCTTCATCGGGTTGGTCAGCTGTTCGGTGGCGGTGAAGCTGACCTCGACCTCGCGATCCGCCTGACTGACGCGCGTGATCCGGAAGCCGAGAAGCTCGGAGCCGGGCGGGCGGCGCCTGGCGTTGGTGAAACGGGCCAGGATGGCCTCGTCGGTCAGGCTCTGCGGCTCCTCTGAAGCGACGTCGGTCAAGCCGGCCTCACTTCTTGCGGAACTGGTCGAGGGACACGACCTTCGGCCCCTCGGGCGAGGCTGGTTTGGGCCCCTCCTCGATCTCGACCGGCTCGTCCAGGCCGACCGGCGCGATATCCACCGGCGGCGGTTCGAAATGCAGGCTGAACTGCACATAGGGATCAACGAAGCGGGTCAGGGCGGCATAGGGCACCGACAGCTTCTTGGGCGATCCGCCGAACTTCAGCGTTACCGTGAAAAAGGTCTCGCCGGGGGCAAGGTCCCAGTACTGGTGCTGCAGAACGATGGTCATCTCGTCCGGGTATTTGCCCAGCAGGTCCGGCGGTCCGGAGACGCCCGGGGCACGGGTGCGGAAGCTGATGTAGAAGTGGTGGTCGCCCGGAATGCCGCCCGGCGCGGCGGCGACCTTGAGGGCGGCCTTGACCACCCCACGCAACGCCTCCTGGGCCAGCGCCTCGTAGTTCATCAGGTCTTCGGGCGGTTTTTGCTGTGTGGCCATGACTCGGGACGCCTGATTGGAGGCAAAGCCTAGCGTGGAAGGCCCGGCTCGCAAAGCGCTCGCGCACTGAATGTCCTCTCGGGCATGGCTGGGAAGGGAAGTTCTGGCCAAACCTCCGCATCATCAAGCGGCGGCAAATCGACTGCTCATCAAACCCCGT
>JBKJII010000286.1:0-3335 GCA_046598505.1 Caulobacter sp.
GTTTGGCCAGCGGGTGGGCAAGCGTAAGCGTGTCCCCACGCACCAAGCCAAGGCAGTCCCATGACTCGATTTTTGCGGCCTTGCGAACCTCCTCGGAGAGCTTCTCCGCGATGATCAACTCATCCCCAGGTTTGGCCCACGGCGCGAACTCGAGACCCGTCTCCATCGCAGTTACGCGATAGTGTCCGTAGCCAATGCGCGGACTGTAGCTGACCGCGCGGTTGGCCGGGATAGTCCAGGGCGTGGTGGTCCAGATGACTACTGACGCGTTGGCCACCTCAGCAGGCCCTGCAGTGACCGGGAATTTCACCCAGACGGTCGGGCTGACGTGGTCGTGGTACTCGACCTCGGCGTCGGCCAGGGCGGTCTGTTCCACCGGGCTCCACATCAC
This sequence comes from Caulobacter sp., assembly GCA_046598505.1. GTDB lineage: Bacteria > Pseudomonadota > Alphaproteobacteria > Caulobacterales > Caulobacteraceae > Caulobacter. The sequence continues at coordinate 392 of JBKJII010000286.1, forward strand.
CGGCTTGGAGCCGCGATAGAGCTGGCCGCTCATCATGAACTTGTGGAACTCAGCGACGATCACCGCCTCGCTGGTGAAGTCCATCGTGGCGTAGCGGTTTTCCCAGTCGCCGAGGATGCCCAGCCGCTTGAAGCCGGCCATCTGCACGCCGATCCAGTGTTCGGCGTAGGTGCGGCAGCGTTCGCGAAATTCGCTGGGGGCCACGTCGCCCTTGCGGCGGCCGGCCGCGCGCAGCTCCTCCTCGACCTTCCACTCGATCGGCAGGCCGTGGCAGTCCCAGCCGGGCAGGTAGTCGACGTCATTGCCCAGCGCGAACCGCGAGCGGACCGTGAAGTCCTTCAGCGTCTTCTGCAGCACGTGACCGATGTGGATGGCACCGTTGGCGTAGGGCGGGCCGTCGTGCAGCACGAACAGCGGCGCGCCGGCGTCCTGCCGCGCCTTGCGCACGGTGTTGTAGAGGTCCTGGGCCGTCCAGGACTCGAGGATCTTCGGCTCCAGCGTCGGCAGACCCGCCCGCATGGGGAAGGGCGTGTCGGGAAGGAATACGGTTTCGCGGTAGTCGCGCTGGGAAGCGGCGTCGTCAGCCATGGGACTTTCTCGGAAGAATTCAGGAGGTGCGGGTTGGCGTTCCCGGCATGCGCGACCGTTCCCGGCGGCGTCACGCCGGGCGGATAATTCGCGAAGCTTTCCGAACCAAAGTCATGGCCGGGCTGTAGCAGAAGACCGGGACAGACACCAAGGGTGTCTGTCCCCATCAGGCTAGCTCTTCTTCCTGGCCTTCGGCGTGACCGTGACCTTCATCCGCACGCCGGCGCGGACGATATCCATGCCGATTGCGCGGTCGATGCTCGCGGGCCCAAGCACGCGCAGCAGGTCATCCAGACCGGTGATCAGCTTGCTGTCGGCCGCGACGATCAGGTCGCCGGGCGCGATGCCGGCCTTTTCCGCCGGGCCGCCGGCGTCGACCGAGGCGACCCAGACGGCGTAGGGCTGGGTGACCTTGGCGGAACTGGCGATGGCCGGCGGGATCGGCGTCTGCTGGGCGACCACGCCGATCGTGCCGCGGCGCACATGGCCGTGCTTGGCGATCTCGGCCATGACGAACGCGGCGGTGTTCGAGGCGACCGCGAAACACAGGCCCTGAGCGCCCATGATGACGGCCGTATTGATGCCGATCACCTCACCGTTGGAGCTGACCAGCGGCCCGCCGGAGTTGCCAGGATTGAGCGCCGCGTCGGTCTGGATCAGGTCTTCGATCAGCCGGCCCTTTTCGGCGCGCAGCGAGCGGCCGAGCGCGGAGACCACGCCGGTCGTGACCGTCGCCTCGAAGCCCAGCGGGGCGCCGATGGCGATAACCAGCTGACCACGGCGCAGCTTCTTGGAATCGCCCAGCCTGGCGAACGGCGCCTTGACCGGCTGCTCGACCTTGAGGACCGCGATGTCGGTGTCCGGGTCGTCGCCGATCGGCCGGGCGGTCAGCGCGCGGCCTTCGGCGGTGATGACCAGCAGGCGCGAGAAGCCGCCGACCACATGGCTGTTGGTGACGATCAGGCCGTCGGCGGAGACGAAGAAGCCCGAACCTTCGCCGGCGAAGCTGCCGTCGGTGGTGATCGGCGAAACGCGCACCACGGAAGGGCCGACCATCTCGACCGCCCTGACCACCGCGTCGGAATAGGCGTCGAGCAGATCGCTCTCGCCGCGCACCAGACGCGGCTCAACGCGGGTGTCGAGCACGAAGGAGGCGTCCGGCGGAAAGGCGAACGATTCGGGCGTCACCCGCGTCGCCGCAGGTCGGCGCGCGCGCGCGAAAAGTTCGTACTTGCGTGCCTTGAGCATCGGGCCCCCACCTCAATGGTTAACAGGGAACACGACGGCGGCGCGGGCGCCAAGGGGTGAACACCCAAACAGGGAATCCTCTCCGCGAAGCGGGGAGGGCGGTGGAGGGGCGGCGCGAGCGCGAGCGGCCCCATCCTGAATTCCGGTCTGTCCGGCGAGGCGGGCGCTGCCCCGCCACCATGATTCGCATGGACCCCCTCCCCGCTTCGCGGAGAGGACTATTTCCGCAGAATCTCTCTGGCCGTCGTCTCGTCCCGGCGGATCTGGACGACCATCTCGTCGATCGAGCTGAACTTCTCCTCCGGCCGCAGGAAGGCGATCAGCTGGGTCTCGATGACCTGGCCGTAGAGATCCTCGTCGAAGTCGAACAGCCAGACCTCCAGCCGGGTCTCGACCTCGCCCGTGGTCGGGTTGTTGCCGATGTTGGCCACGCCCGCATAGACGCGGCCGTCAGCAGGCGGGTGCGGGTGGCATAGACGCCGAGCCTCGGCACAACGTAGTCGACCATGAACACATTGGCCGTCGGAAAGCCCAGCGTTCGGCCGAGTTGCTGGCCGCGGCGCACCACGCCCTCGATGGCGAACGGCCGGTCGAGAATCGCTGCGGCCTCTTCCGGATGTCCGGCCCGCAGGGCTTCGCGGACCCCGGTGGAGCTGTACTTCTCCGCGCCCTCCCCGACCGCCTCGGCGACCGAGACGGTGAAGCCCAGCTCCGCGCCGTAGGTCCTCATCGCCTCGGGGCTGCCGGTGCGGCCCTTGCCGAAGGAGATGTCGAAGCCGACCGCGACGTGGCGCACGCCGAGACCCTCGTGCAGCACCCTGGCGACAAAGTCGCGGTCGCTGAAGTTGGCCATTTCGAAGTCGAAATTCAGCACATAGAGCAGGTCGACGCCGAGCGCTTCGAGCGCCCGGGCCTGCTGGTCGGTGGTCATCAGGCGGAAGGCCGGTTCGTCCGGCTGGAACAGCCTGCGCGGGTGCGGATCGAACGTGATCACGGCCAGCGGCGCGCCGACGGCTTTCGCCGCCGAGGCCGCCCCGGCGATGACCTGCTGGTGGCCCAGGTGCACGCCGTCGAAGTTGCCGAGCGCCACCGCCGCGCCACGGTCGGC
>JBKJII010000053.1:0-2458 GCA_046598505.1 Caulobacter sp.
GATCGTCACCCTGGCCAGCGTGCAGCGGGACAAGAGCCTGTCGCCGACCGCCGCGGCCCTGATCCGCGACGGGCTGGCGACCTACGGCAAGTCGCTTCGGAAGACCAAGGGCGAGGCCGCCGACATGGCCCAGGCCCGCGACCTCTCCGCCATCCTGATGGACCCCGACCCGTCGCGGCTGGCAGCCCTGGCGGATGCCCTGAAAGCCGCACCCCGCACCCCGCCCGGCCCGCCCATCGGCGAAGATGACTGGTTCGGGGATGTGAGGCTGTAACCCTTGTCGTCATGGCCCGGCTTGTCCGGGCCACCCAAGCACGGCGAAGGCTGAGGTCAGGCCATGCCGGCGCCGCCGCGGATATCCTGAACGCTCGGTGTTCCTGGATGGCCCGGACGAGCCGGGCCATGACAGTGGTAAGAACATTGACTCCCCGCCCCGCCTCCAGCACTTAGCCGGGGTCTCGCGGGAGACGTCGGGATTCGATCCCGAGGCCGAAGGCGCAACCGCCCCGGAAACGCTCAGGCAAACGGACCGCGCGACATCGAAACGCTGGAAAGGCCGCATCTGCGGCCGCCGAAGGAGCAAGGGCCGGGATAGCGGTCCGAAATCTCTCAGGCTCCAAGACAGCGGGGGCGAATCGACCGGTCATGGACCGGCCGAGTCGCATTGACCCCGCCGGAGCCCAGCGTGTCTGACGAGACCCTCAAGAAGACCCCGCTCTATGACGCGCATGTCGCCGCCGGCGCGCGCATGGTCCCGTTCGCCGGCTATGCCATGCCGGTCCAGTACCGCGACGGCGTGCTCAAGGAGCACCTCTGGACCCGCGAGAGCGCCGGGCTGTTCGATGTCTCGCACATGGGCCAGGCCCGGCTGCGCGGCGTCTCGCCCCTGTCGGCCTTCGAGGAGGTCACCCCCGGCGACTTCATCGGCCTGGCGCCCGGCAAGCAGCGCTACAGCCTGCTGCTGAACCGCAAGGGCGGCATCATCGACGATCTGATGGCCTCGCGGCCTGACGACGACGGCCTGTTCGTCATCGTCAACGGGGCCTGCAAGGACAATGACTTCGCGGTCATGGCCGACGAATTGACGCCACAGGTCAGCATCGACCGTCTGGAAGACCGCGCGCTGCTGGCGCTGCAGGGCCCCAGGGCTGTGGCCGTGCTCAAGGCTCACATCCCCGAGTGCGCCGACAAGGTGTTCATGGACAGCTGGGCCACGACTGGCTTCGGCGTCGACCTGCTGATCTCCCGCTCGGGCTACACTGGCGAGGACGGCTATGAGATCTCCGTGCCTGGCGATGCCGCGGAGCGCATCTGGAACACCCTGCTGGAGGACGAGCGGGTCCGGCCGATCGGCCTCGGCGCCCGTGACTCCCTGCGGCTCGAGGCCGGCCTGCCGCTCTACGGCCACGATGTCGACGAGACGGTCAGCCCGGTCGAGGCGGGCCTGACCTTCGCCGTCTCGAAGAAGCGCCGCGACGCCCAGGATTTCCCGGGCGCCGCCCGCATCATCCGTGAACTGACCGAGGGCCCTGTGCGCGTCCGCGTCGGCCTGAAGGTGCTCGAGGGCCCGCCCGCCCGGGAAGGCGCCGAGATCGCCGACCCGAACGGCAAGGTCGTCGGCGTGATCACCAGCGGCGGCTTCGCCCCCTCGCTCGGCGCGCCCATCGCCATGGGCTTCGTGCCCCCGGCCCTCGCGGGCCTCGGGACGCGTTTGAATGTCATCGTCCGGGGCAAGGCCGGGGCCGCCGAGGTCGTCGCCATGCCCTTCGTTCCCAACCGCTACGTCCGCAAGCTCTAGGAGCCCCGTCATGCGTTTCACCAAGGACCACGAATGGGTCGCCCTCGAGGGTGACATCGCCACCGTCGGCATCACCGCCTACGCCGCCGAACAGCTGGGCGACGTGGTATTTGTCGAGGTCCCGGATGTCGGCAAGACCCTGACCCAGGGCGACGGCATGGCCGTGGTCGAAAGCGTCAAGGCCGCCTCCGACGTCTACGCCCCGGTGTCGGGCGAGGTGGTCGAGGCCAACGCCGCGCTGGGCGACGCACCCGAGACGGTCAACGCCGTGCCCGAGGCCGGCGGCTGGTTCGCCAGGATCAAGGTCAGCGACCCGTCGCAGGTCGAGGCCCTGATGGATCGCGCGGCCTACGAAGCGTTCCTGAGCACCCTCTAACTCCAAATTGTCATCCCGGACGGCCGGCAGGCCGATCCGGGACCCCGATCAAGTCCAAGCCGACTCTGGGTCCCGGCTCTCCCCCCGGCACAAGGCCCGGGTTCGGCCGGGATGACAGGAAAAAATCACCATGCGCTACCTCCCCCTGACCCCCGATGACCGCGTCCAGATGCTGGGCGATATCGGCGTGGACTCGATCGACGCGTTGTTCGTCGACGTGCCCGCCAGCGCCCGCCGCGAGGGTTTCGTCGACCTGCCGCATGTGGCCGGCGAACTGGAGGTCG
>JBKJII010000314.1:0-4612 GCA_046598505.1 Caulobacter sp.
GACGGGCGGCCACGGTCGCGCCTTCGCCGGCGGCGTCGTTGTCGACAACCTCTCGACCTTCGCCAAGGTGGCCATCTATGCCGCCAGCGCCCTGGCCATTCCGCTGGGCGGCGGCTGGCTGCGCGCGCGCGGCGACGACAAGTTCGAGTTCCCGGTCCTGATCCTGCTGGCCGCGCTCGGCATGGGCATGATGGCCTCGGCCGGCGACCTGATCTCGCTGTACGTCGGCATCGAACTGCATTCGCTGGCGCTGTATGTGCTGGCCGCGTTCCGCCGTGACGACGCCAAATCGTCCGAGGCGGGCCTGAAGTATTTCGTGCTCGGCGCGCTGTCCTCGGGCCTGTTGCTCTACGGCGCCTCGCTGATCTACGGCTTCGCCGGCTCTACCCATTTCGACGTCATCGCCGCGTCGATCCAGGGCGGCCAGGCCCACACCGGGGTTCTGTTCGGCCTGGTGTTCCTGATCTGCGGCCTGGCCTTCAAGGTTTCCGCCGCGCCGTTCCACATGTGGACGCCGGATGTCTACGAAGGCGCCCCGACCCCGGTCGTCGGCTTCTTCGCCGGGGCGCCCAAGGTCGCTGCCATGGTTCTGCTGGCCAGGGCCCTGTCAGAGGGCTTCGGCGCCGCGCTCGGCCAGTGGCAGCAGATCATCGTCATGATCGCCCTGCTGTCGGTGTTCGTCGGCGCTTTCGCCGGCCTCGCCCAGCGCAATCTCAAGCGCCTCTGGGCCTACAGCTCGATCGCCAACATCGGCTACGCCCTGCTGGGCCTGTCGGCCGGCGGCGAGGCGGGTGTGCAGGCCATGCTGATGTTCATGGTCCTCTACCTCGTCGACGTGACCGGCTTCTTCGCCTGCCTCAGCGCCCTGCAGCGTGACGGCAAGCCGATGGAAACCATCGACGACATGGCCGGCCTGTTCCGCGAGCGTCCAGGTCTCGCCCTGGCCATGACGGCCTTCTCGCTGTCGGCCCTCGGCCTGCCGCCGTTCAGCGGCTTCTTCGCCAAGTTCTTCGTCTTCAAGGCGGCGATCGGCGCGGGTCTCGGCTGGGCCGCCGTGCTCGGCCTCGTCGGCAGCGTGGTCGCGGCCTTCTACTACCTGCGTCTGATCAAGGTGATGTGGTTCGACCCGGCGCCGGGTGCGGTCGAAAAGCCCCCGCTGACGGCCAACACCATCGCCATCGCCGCGGCGCTGTTCTCCTTCCCGGTCGTGCTGATCGCCCTGGCCTGGCTCGAGCCGCTGGCCCTGGCCGCCGCCGCGGCCTTCGGCTGACGTGACCACACCGCGCATCGAGGCGCTCGAGGAAATCGATTCCACCAACGCCGAGGCGCGCCGCCGGGCCGAGACGGGGGAGGTCGGTCCCCTGTGGATCACGGCGGCCCGCCAGACCGCCGGGCGGGGCCGTCGGGGCCGCAGCTGGGAGACGGGGCAGGGCAACCTCGCCGCCACGCTGCTGTTCGTCACCGATCGACCGCCGGCCGAGGCAGCCCAGATCAGTTTCGTCGCCGCTCTGGCGGTGGCTGACCTGGCCGACGCCTTCGTGCCGGCCTCGCAGGTGACGCTGAAATGGCCCAATGACCCGATGATCGGCGGCCGCAAGACCAGCGGCATCCTCGTCGAGTCCGGCCAGCACCCGGTCGGCGGCCTGTGGGTCGCGGTCGGGGTCGGGGTCAACCTCGCGAGCCCGCCGGAGGTTTCCGAACGCCCGGCCACGGCCTTCGCCGAGCACATGACCGGCCCACCGCCCAGGCCGCTTGAAGCGCTCACGGTGCTGGCCGATGCGTTCGAACGCTGGCGGCGGCTCTGGCAGACCTCGGGCTTTGCGCTCATCGCAGACGCCTGGACCCGCCGGGCGCACGGGCTGGGAGAGGTCTGTGAAGCCCGTCTGGGCCATGAAACGGTCACTGGAACGGCCGAAGGGCTCGACCCCGATGGTGCGCTGCGGTTGCGCTTGCCAGACGGGATGCTGCGGCGCATCACCGCCGGCGACGTCTTTTTCGGAGCGCTCTGAATGCTGCTGGCCATCGAGCAGGGCAACACCAACACCCTGTTCGCCGTTCATGACGGCGAGACCTGGATCGCGCAGTGGCGCTCGGCCACCGAGAGCACCCGCACGGCTGACGAATACGCCGTCTGGCTGTCGCAGCTGTTCGAGATGAACGGCCTGAACATGAAGAGCCTGACCGGCTGCATCATCTCCAGCGTCGTGCCGCAGTCGATCTTCAACCTGCGCAATCTCTCGCGGCGCTATCTGGGCGTGGAACCGCTGATCATCGGCGAGAACGCTGAGCTCGGCGTCGAGGTGCGCATCGACAAGCCGTCCGAGGCCGGCGCCGACCGCCTGGTCAATGCCGTGGGCGCCCATATCGCCTATCCCGGTCCGCTGATCGTCATCGACAGCGGCACCGCCACCACCTTCGATATCGTCGCCGCCGACGGCGGGTTCGAGGGTGGCATCATCGCGCCGGGCGTGAACCTCTCGATGCAGGCGCTGCACGACGCGGCCGCCAAGCTGCCGCGCATCGCCATCCAGCGGCCGGAACGCAATCGCGTGGTCGGCACCGACACCGTCACGGCCATGCAGTCTGGCGTCTTCTGGGGCTATATCGGCCTCATCGAAGGCCTGATCCAGCGCATCAAGGCCGAGCGCGGTGAACATTTGACCGTTGTGGCCACCGGCGGCGTTGTATCTCTGTTTGAAGGCGCTACCGACATGATCGACTTCTTCGACCCGGATCTGACGATCCGCGGTCTGCTCGAAATTCACCGACGCAACCTGCCCAAGCAAGCCTGATGACCGCGTCAAAGAGTGATGAGCTCGTCTTCCTGCCGCTCGGCGGGTCGAACGAGATCGGCATGAATTTCAACCTCTACGGCTACGGTCCGGCGAACAAACGCAAGTGGATCGTCGTCGATCTGGGGATCACCTTCGGGGACCAGACGACGCCGGGCGTCGAGGTCATCCTGCCTGACCCGGAATTCGCCGAGAGCATCGCCAAGGACATCCTCGGCATCGTGCTGACTCACGCCCATGAGGATCACATCGGCGCCGTCGCCTGGCTGTGGCCGCGCCTCAAGGCGCCGGTGTTCGCCACGCCCTTCACCGCCTTCCTGCTGCGGGAGAAGCTGCGGGACGCCGGCATCCTCGACGACGTCCACATCACCGAAGTGCCGCTCAGCGGCGCCTTCTCGCTGGGCCCGTTCGACCTCGAACTGATCACCCTGACCCACTCGATCCCCGAGCCCAACGGCCTGGCGATCCGCACGCCTCTGGGCATCGTGCTGCACACCGGCGACTGGAAGATCGATCCCGATCCTCTGCTCGGCGGCGTGACCGATGCGGACGCCATCCGCCGGCTTGGCGACGAGGGCGTGCTGGCCATGGTCTGCGACAGCACCAATGTGTTCGTCGAGGGCGAGGCCGGCTCCGAGGCCGACGTCCGCAAGGCGCTGATCGAGCTGATCAAGCCGCTCAAGGGCAAGGTCGCCGTGGCCTGTTTCGCCTCGAATGTCGCCCGCATGGACAGCGTCATTCGCGCCGCCCAGGCCGCCGATCGCCGCGTCTGTCTGGTCGGCCGCTCGATGCACCGCATGACCGCCGCCGCGAAGTCCGTCGGACTGCTCAAGGGCGTGCCGGACTTCGTCAACGACAAGGAAGCCAAACACTTCCCGGACGACAAGATCCTGTTCCTCTGCACCGGCAGCCAGGGTGAGCCGCGCGCGGCCCTGTCGCGCATCGCCCATGGCGACCATCCGCATGTGAAGCTGGGCAAGGGCGATCACGCGATCTTCTCGTCGCGGATTATTCCGGGCAACGAGATCCCGATCCGCAACCTGCAGAATGGCCTCGCCGACCGTGGCGTCCGGCTGTGCACCGAGCGGGACCATCCCGGCATCCACGTCTCCGGCCACCCCTGCCGGGGCGAACTGGCGCAGATGTACGCCTGGGCCCGGCCGCAGATCGCCGTGCCGACCCATGGCGAGCGCCGTCACCTGCTGGAACACGCCGCCTTCGCCACCGACTTGCAGGTTAGCCAGACCGTCGCGCCGCGCAACGGCGACATGGTCCGCCTGGCCCCCGGCCGCGCGGCGATCATCGAGGAGGTCACCGCCGGCCGGCTCTATGTCGACGGCGGCCTGATGACGCCGGAGAACGGCGACGCCCTGCGCGAGCGCCGCCATGCCGCCCAGAACGGCGTGCTGATGGTCTCGATCGCGCTCGACGGCCGCGGCCGCATCGTCTCCGGACCCCAAGTGCTGGCCCTCGGCCTTCCCGGCAACCGGGAGAACCCGCTCGAGGACATGCTCGACGGCCTCGCCGAGGAAGCTGAACAGGCGATCAAGCGGCTGCCGGCCGAGGAACGCAATCTGGATGAGACCGTCGAGTCGGCGATCTCTCGCGCGGTGAAGAAGGCTGCGTTCCGCCTCTGGGACCGCAAGCCGGTCGTCGAGACTACGGTGCTGCGGATATAAAGGCCCTCTCCCAAAGGGAGAGGGAGGGGCCCATGCGCAGCATGGGAGGGTGAGGGGTTACGCCCATTCCGGACAGCCCATAACCCCTCAACCTCCCACCCGGCTTTGCCGGGCAGGCCCCTCCTTCTCCCTTTGGGAGAA
>JBKJII010000334.1:0-4642 GCA_046598505.1 Caulobacter sp.
ATCAGGGTTCGCTCGCGGCTCATGGCGTCCATATTTGAGAGGGTCTTCCCGGGGCTGAGTTGCGCCGGAGCGCCTGTCGCTCCGGAATGACGCGTGCCACCCCATTCACAGCGCGGCGGACCGTGGCCTCGCGCGCCTGAAACCTATATGGGACGGGCAGCCGACCCGGCAAGCTCTTACCCTACGTCAGACGGACATGACCCTGAAGCTCTACGACACCATGGCGCGCGAAAAGCGTGTCTTCGTTCCCGCCAATCCGGACCGGGTGACGATGTATGTCTGCGGGCCGACGGTCTACGGCTACGCCCATATCGGCAACGCCCGGCCGGTGGTGGTGTTCGATGTGCTGTTCCGCCTGCTGCGGCATGTCTACGGCCAGGACCAGGTGGTCTACGCCCGCAACGTCACGGACGTGGACGACAAGATCAACAAAAAGGCCACGGACGAAGGCGTCGATATCCGGGTCATCACTGATCGTTATCTGGCGGCCTATGAGGCGGATATGGGGGCCATGGGCGCCCTGACTCCGACCCTGCAACCGCGGGCGACCGAGAACATCGAGGCCATGCTGGCGCAGATCGCCGCGCTGGTTCAGCGCGGCGCGGCCTATGCGGCCGAGGGGCATGTGTTGTTCGACACCCAGAGCTTCGCCGACTACGGCAAGCTGTCGGGCCGGCCGCTGGATGACATGGTCCAGGTTGCCCGCGTCGACCCGGCCCCCTACAAGCGCCATCCGGCCGACTTCGTGCTGTGGAAGCCGTCCAAGTCGGGCGAGCCGGAATGGGCGAGCCCCTGGGGCGCCGGCCGGCCGGGCTGGCATATCGAGTGCTCGGCGATGATCGAGGCCGTGCTCGGCCTGCCGATCGACATCCACGGCGGCGGCATCGACCTGGCCTTCCCGCACCATGAAAACGAACTGGCCCAGGGTGTCTGCGCCCACGACGAGGGCCAGTTCGCCAATTTCTGGATGCACAACGGCTTCCTCGACATGGAGGGGGTCAAGATGTCCAAGAGCCTGGGCAATGTGATCATCCCGCACGACCTGCTGCAGAAGGTCCCGGGCGAGGTCATCCGCTGGGCGCTGCTCAGCGGCCACTACCGCCAGCCGCTCGACTGGACGGCCGAGCTGCTCGAACAGGGCCGCAAGAACCTCGACTATCTCTACGGGGTGCTGCAGCGGGTGAAGGGGCTGGAGACGGACGATGTCGCGCCGCCGGTCGCGTTGATCGACGCCCTGTCCGACGACCTCAATACGCCCAAGGCCTACGCCGAACTGTTCGCCCTGGCCAGGACGCTGGAAACCGCCCACGGCGAGGGCAAGGCGTCGGCCAAGGCTGCCCTGCTGGCGGGCGCCAACCTGCTGGGCTTTCTTGCAGCCGACCCCGACGTCTGGTTCGCCGGCGGGGCCGACGACGCCCTGCGCGGCCAGGTCGAGGCCCTGCTCGAAGCCCGGGTCGCGGCCCGCGCGAACAAGGACTGGGCCGAGGCCGACCGCATCCGCGGCGAGATCGACGCGCTGGGGGTGATCGTCATGGATTCCGCCAGCGGCGCGACCTGGCGGTTGAAGGAACCGGTCTGATCGGGAAAAAGGGGCAGGGACGGACACCTTCGGATGTCTGTCCCAATCTGTGAGGACCCATGGCTCTGAAGCTTGAACGCAGGATCGGCATCCAGGCGCCTGACGAGATCGTCTGGGAGATCCTGTCGGACATTCCCGGCTGGGCGAACTGGAATCCGCTCTACCCGAAGGCCCGGGGCGAGATTCGTATCGGCAACCGCTGGACCGTCGACCTGGCCCTGCCGGGTCAGAAGGTGCGGACCATCCATCCGGTGATCCTCGACTGGGCGCCTTATGACCACATCCACTGGCGACTCGACGCCCTGCGCGGGTGGGTGCGGACCGTGCGCTACCTCGAGATCGAGAAGATGGGCGCCGAGAACTGCATCTTCTCCAACGGCGAAATCTTCGACGGCCTGCTGGGCCGGCCGGTGGGCCGCCGTCTGCGCCGCCCGATCATCGACGGCTTCGAGGCGATGAACGCGGTGTTGAAGCAACGCTCGGAAGCGTTGTGGCAGGCACGGAAACGTTAGGGCGCGGGGACATGCATTTCAGTCCCTGTCCCCTTTGACTGGCAAGGAACACGCACTGAAGTGCATGTCCCTGCTCTCGTTGCTATCTATGGCCCCATGATCGACGACCTCTACAGCGCCCGCATCCTGACCCTCGCGGCGAACATGCCGTTCGCGGGACGGCTCGATGCGCCGCAGGGGTCGGCCGAGAAGGTCGCCAAACTGTGCGGCAGCAAGATCGTCATGGACGTGGCCCTGGACGCCGACGGCCGGGTCGCGGACTTCGCCCAGGACGTCCGGGCCTGTGCTCTGGGACAGGCCGCCGCGGCGGTCCTCGGCGCCAACGTCATCGGCGCCGGGCTTGACGAAATCTCAACCGCGCGCGATCAGCTTGCCGCGATGTTGAAATCCGGCGGGCCCGCACCCACCGGACGGTTTGAGGATCTGGCCGTGCTGGCGCCCGTGAAGGACTATCCCGCCCGTCATGCCTCGACGCTTCTGGCGTTCGAGGCTGCGGTGACGGCTGTCCAACGGGCAAGCACGCGAACTAGCGGCGCCGACGCGGCTTGATCGCGCGCGCTGGCGCGTCGATAAGCGCCGGGACTCGTTCCCCCATCCTCGTGTCGGCATGACCCTCTACGAACGCAGCGTTACGCTGGCGCACCGCGCCTACAAGCTCACGCTGTCCCCGTTGATCGGACGTCAGTGCCGCTTCCTGCCGACCTGTTCGGACTATGCGCGCGAGGCCCTGATCACGCACGGACCCCTTCGCGGCGGCTGGCTCGCCACGAAGCGTCTGTGCAGCTGCCATCCCTGGGGCCGCTCCGGATTCGATCCGGTGCCGCCGCGAAAGTGTGAACCGCTATGATCGACCTGATTTTCCCCGACGGCTCCGTCCGTCAATATCCGCAAGGCTCCAGCGGGCGGGACGTGGCCACGGCCATCTCGCCCTCGCTGGCCAAACGCACGCTGCTCGTCCGTCTCGACGGGCGGCTGTTCGACTTTGATCGCCCGCTGCCCGACGCCGGCGGCAAGGTCGAGTTCGTCGACCGCAACGATCCCGACGCCCTCGACACCATCCGCCACGACACGGCCCACGTGCTGGCCGAGGCGGTGCAGGAGCTGTTTCCCGGCACGCAGGTGACCATCGGCCCGAACGTCGAGGACGGCTTCTACTACGACTTCGCGCGCAACGAGCCGTTCAGCACGGACGACTTCGCGGCGATCGAAAAGCGCATGGCCGAGATCGTCGACCGCGACGAGAAGATCTCGCGCGAGGTCTGGGACCGGAACGAAGCCATCGCCCACTTCAAGGCCATCGGCGAGCAGTACAAGGCCGAGATCATCGAGGGCATTCCGGCCGACCAGGACGTGACGCTCTATCGCCAGGGCAAGTGGGCCGACCTGTGTCGGGGGCCGCACCTGCCGTCGACGAAGCACATCGGCAAGGCGTTCAAACTGACGAAGCTGGCCGGCGCCTACTGGCGCGGCGACCAGAACAACGCCCAGCTGCAGCGCATCTACGGCACGGCCTGGGCCAGCGACGCCGACCTGCAGGCCTACCTCACGCGGCTGGAAGAAGCCGAGAAGCGCGACCACCGCAAGCTCGGCCGGGCGATGGACCTCTTCCATATGCAGGAGGAGGGCCGGGGCATGGTGTTCTGGCATCCCAAGGGCTGGACGCTATGGCAGACGCTGGAGGCCTACATGCGCCGCCGGCTGACGGCCGCCGGCTACATCGAGGTCAAGACGCCCCAGGTGCTCGACAAGACGTTCTGGGAGAACTCCGGCCACTGGGAAAAGTACCGGCCCAACATGTTCGTCTGCGAGACGGTCGAGGGCGAGATTCTCTCCCTCAAGCCGATGAACTGTCCGGGCCATGTGCAGATCTGGAACGTCGGCCAGCGGTCCTATCGCGAGTTGCCGATGCGTATGGCCGAGTTCGGCGCCTGCCACCGCTATGAGCCGTCGGGCGCCCTGCATGGCCTGATGCGGGTGCGCGCCTTCACGCAGGACGACGCCCACATCTTCTGCCGCGAGGACCAGATCGTCGAGGAGACGGAGCGCTTCATCCGCCTGACGCAGATGATCCACGCCGACTTCGACATGACGACCAAATACATCGCCCTCGCCACGCGGCCAGAGATCCGCGCCGGCTCGGACGAATTCTGGGACAAGGCCGAGGGCATGCTGGGCGAGGCCGCGCGTCTGGCCGGCGTCGAACCGGTGATCGCCGAGGGCGACGGCGCCTTCTACGCGCCCAAGCTGGATTTCATCGTCCAGGACGCCATCGGTCGGGAATGGACCTGCGGCACGCTGCAGCTCGACTATGTGCTGCCCGAACGGCTCGGCGCCGAGTACATCGCCGAGGACGGCTCCAAGCAGCGGCCGGTGATGCTCCACCGGGCGATCCTCGGATCGTTCGAGCGGTTCATCGGCATCATGATCGAGAACTACGCCGGCCGCTTCCCGCTGTGGCTGTCGCCGGTCCAGGCCGTGGTGACGACGATCACGTCCGATGCCGATGACTACGCAAATGAGGTCACGGCGAAGTTCAAGGCCGCCGGCCTTC
>JBKJII010000032.1:0-4023 GCA_046598505.1 Caulobacter sp.
AGGGCGGCGTCCAGGTGCGCGCCGCCGACATTCTCGAAATAGACGTCAATGCCCCCGGGCGTCGCAGCCTTCAGGGCTTCGGCCAAATTCTCGGCGTGATAGTCGATGGCGGCGTCCAGGCCGGCCTCATTCAGCAGCCAGGCCTTCTTGTCCGCCGAGCCGGTGGATCCGACGACATAGCAGCCCTTCAGCCTGGCGATCTGGGCCACGACCGAGCCTACCGCTCCCGCCGCCGTGGAGACGAACACCTGCTCGCCGTCCTTCAGAGCGCCTGTCTCCAGCAAGCCGCCATACGCAGTGATGCCGGTGCCTCCCAATGCGTGCATGTAGACGCTGAGTGGCAGGTCGGGATCCGGCGTCAGCACCGCCACGCCACGCCCGTCGCTGACGAACAGCTCCTGCATGCCCGCCCCGTGGCGCACGAGGTCGCCCTCGCGAAACTTCGCATTGCCGGACTGCACGACCCGGCCGATGCCGCCGCCGAGCATAGGGGCGCCCAGGGGCTGATCAGCATCGAGGCGGGGCCGCATGTAGGGGTCCACCGACATCAGTACATTGGCCACCTGGATTTCGCCCTCGCCGGCGTCAGGGACCTCGGCCTCCACCACGGCGAAGTCGGTAGGGACAGGCACGCCCACGGGGCGCTTCACGAGGTGGATCTGGCGAGCGGCGGTCATGTGGCGGTTCCTATGAGTCGCATTCAAACAATTGTTCGGACGATAGCGAACGCCGGCGCCTTCGCCACAGCAGAAAATCTCCAAGCTGATCGCCGGGTCAGATCTTTAGGGTCGCCGCCGGGACGGAGCGGCGACAGCGCCCCGTCTGCCTTGACGAACGCATATCTCTCTGGTTATGAAACACTCATAACCGAAGAGTTATTGGTCACTCATGTCCACCACCCACGAACTGCTGTTCAGAACGCTGGCTGACCCGACCCGGCGCGCCCTCTTCGAGCGGCTGTGCGAGGACGGCGAACAGACGGTCGGCGCGCTCACCGCCCAGGCCGGGATCTCCCAGCCGGCGGTCTCGAAACATCTCGGGCTCCTGAAGCAGGCGGGACTGGTGCGTGACCGTCACGAAGGCCGCCAGACGCACTACAGCGCACAACTCGCCGCCCTGGCGCCGTTGAATGACTGGACCAGCCGGATGACCGGTTTCTGGGAAGCGCGGCTCGACCACCTCGAAGATCTGCTCAAGAGGATGGACCAATGACCGGCGCCCCGCCCGAAACGCGCTCTGTGGTCATCGAGCGCGACATCGCCCATCCGCCGGAAAAGGTCTGGCGCGCGCTCACCCAGCCGCACCTGATCGAGGAGTGGCTGATGAAGAACGACTTCGCGGCGGTCGTCGGTCACCGTTTCAGTCTGCGCGGGGAATGGGGCGGTGTGCTGGACTGCGAGGTCCTGACCCTCGAGCCGAACCGGACGCTGGCCTACAGCTGGAACTACAGCCACGACGACCCGGCCTACGACCTCAGGAGCGTGGTGACCTTCACGCTGACGCCCACGCCCGCCGGAACCCATCTGCGCATGGAGCAGGCGGGCTTTCGACCCAGTCAGAAGCAGGCGCTGGGCGGCGCCCACCACGGCTGGCAAGGATTCTTCGCAAATCTCGAACAGGTCCTGGCGCGCACCGACTGATCCCGCAGATGGAATTTGAAAGGAGCTTCCCATGACCTGGAACACCCTGATCCGGCAATTTCATCGTTGGGTGTCGATCGCTTTCACGGTCGCCGTCATCGTCACCTTCATCGCCCTGGCGCAGAAAAACCCCATCGTATGGGTGTCCTATGTTCCGCTGGCGCCGCTGTTCCTGCTGCTGGTTACGGGACTTTACCTGTTCGCCCTGCCCTACGTCGCCCGGTGGCGCGGAAAGCGTCACACTGATGCTCAGGTGTGACCATGATGGAGAATTCGGGAGACCAGAAATGAACGGCGCCAAGGAAGACCTCGGGGAAGGCCCTCCCTCCGCGCTGATCGACGCGAAGATCACGGCGATGGGAGACTGGCGGAGCGAGACGTTCACGCGCATCCGCAGCCTGATCAGGGAAGCCTGCCCGGGCGTGGTCGAAACCTGGAAATGGCGCGGCGTTCCGGTCTGGGAGCACGATGGCATCCTCTGCACCGGCGAGACCTACAAGACCTATATCAAGACGACCTTCGCCCAGGGCGCGGCGCTCGACGACCCGTCCGGCCTGTTCAATTCGAGCCTCGAAGGCCACACGCGCCGGGCCATCGACTTCCACGAGGGTGTCGTGATCGACGGCGAGGCGTTCAAGGCGCTGATCCGCGCCGCCGTGACGCTGAACGCATCCAAACCGGCCGCGCGAAGGAAGCCGAAAGCCGTCTGACCCACGAACCGCCTGGGGTCGGGCAGCGACGATCTCAGCCCTGATAGAGGCGGTTCAGCTTGCGCATGCCGCCGATCCAGCGACCGTAGTCGGCGGTCTTCTTGCGCATGTAGTCGAGCACCTGCGGGTGCGGCAGGATCAGGAAGTCTTCAGCCTCAAGCGCCGGAACGACCATGTCGGCGAGGGTTTCGGGCTCCATCATGCCGTCGACACTGGCGACGCCGTCCGGGTTGCCCGCTGTCATCGCGGTGCGCACGGCCTGCGGGCAGAGCACCGAGACCTTGATGCCGTCGTCGCCATGGGTGATGGCCAGCCACTCGGCCAGGCCCACTGCTGCGTGCTTGGTCACCGCATAAGGCGCCGAGCCGATCTGCGACAGCAGGCCGGCGGCCGAGGCAGTGTTCAGCAGATAGCCGCCACCCCGGGCCTTCATGAGCGGCACCAGATACCGTGCCGCCCAGACGTGGGCCATGACGTTGATGTCCCAGATGCGCTGCCAGTCCTCATCCGCCGCTTCAGCGCCGCCAGAGACGCCAATGCCGGCGTTGGAGCAGAACAGGTCGATCGGGCCGTGGTCGGCCTCGACCGTGACGATCAGGCTCTTGATGTCAGCCTCGCGGGAGACGTCGACCTTGAAGGCCACGCCGCCGACGCTGTCCGCCGTCGCCTTGGCGCCGGCTTCGTCGCGGTCGGCGCAGACGATCAGCTTCGCGCCTTCGCGAGCGAAGCGCTGGGCGAGCGCCCGGCCGATGCCGCCAGCGGCGCCGGTCACGACGATGATGCGGTCCTTGAGGTTCATGGCGCGGTCTCTCTCCGGTCTGGCTTGTTGCAGCGATCCCTACGAGCGTGCGGGGCCCGTGTCGCCTGGATAGTCGTGATGTCGGCCGTCCGGATCCTCGATCCGCACCGCCTCGCCCGACTCCCGGGTGAGATAGCCCGGACCGATCGGCACCTTGCCGTAACCGTCCGGAATATCGAGGATGTAGGTCGGCTGACAGAGGCCCGACAGGCTGCCGCGCAGTCCGCGCATCAACGCCTGGCCCTCGGCAATGGGTACGCGGAAATGGGCGGTGCCCGGCGCCAGATCACCCTGGTGCAGGTAGTAGGGCTTGATCCGGTTGGCCACGAAGGCGCGCATCAGATCGCCCAGCGTCTCCAGGTCATCGTTGACACCCCGCAGCAGCACCGTCTGGCTGAGCATCGGCAGGCCCGCGTCGATGATCCGGGCGCAGGCCGCGACTGCCGCGGGCGTCAGTTCGCGCGCGTGGTTGGCGTGGAGGGCGAGGTAGGTCGCCTTGCCCGGACACTTCAGCGCCTGGACCAGGTCGTCGGTGACGGTCTCCGGCGCAACGACCGGCACACGACTGTGGAAACGCACGACCCGCACATGCGGAATGACGGACAGCCGGGCCATGACCTCCCGCAGGCGGCGCGGCGAGAGCACCAGCGGATCGCCGCCGGTAAGGATCACTTCCCAGATCGCCGGCGTGGCGGCGATGTAGGCCAGCGCCGCGTCGAGGGCCGCCGCGTTCAGGGTCCCCGCGCCCTGTGGCCCGACGACCTCGCGGCGGAAACAGAAACGACAGTAGACCGCGCAGGTGTGGGTCAACTTCAGCAGCACCCGGTCGGGATAGCGGTGCACGATGCCTTCGACCGGGCTGTGCGTTTCGTCG
>JBKJII010000114.1:0-5055 GCA_046598505.1 Caulobacter sp.
CCCGGACGACCGCCGCCCTGACCTTGCCAGCCGCCCTGGCCACCCTGGCCTTGCCAGCTGCCCTGGCCCTGACCGCCGGGGTGTCCACCACCCTGACCGCCTTGACCGCCTTGACCGCCTTGGCCTTGCCCGCCGGGGGGTCCGCCACCTTGGCCTTGACCGCCGCCCTGGCCGCCCTGGTGTCCACCACCCTGACCACCCTGGCCTTGCCAGCCGCCCTGGCCTTGACCCTGGCCCTGACCGCCCGGGCGTCCGCCGCCCTGGCCTTGCCAGCCGCCTTGACCGCCCTGGCCGCCTTGACCCTGCCAGCCGCCCTGGCCGCCGCGTCCACCGCGGCCGCCCTGGCCCTGGCCCTGGCCGCCCTGGCCGCCGGGTTGACCCTGCCAATGACCGCCGCCGGCAGGCCCGGCGGGACGACCGCCACGACCGCCTTGACCCTGCGGACCAGCTTGCGGTTGACCCGGGGGCTGGCCTTGCGGCTGCCCCGGCGGCACACCTTGCGGACGCCCCTGGCCGCGACCGCCTCGATCGCCGCTACGAGGCGGCGGCGGGGACTCGTCGGGCGTGCGGGATTCTTCGCCGCCGTTCTGACGGCCCGCGCCGGGGCGGCCGCCGTAGTCCTGATCGGCATACGCCGCAGCGCCGCCCAGGAGCGACAGCACGAGCGCGGTGGTGATGGTCTTCTTCATCTGATGCTCCGTGGGCCGGCCTTCACCGCCCCCTCAATGTCCCTTTAACCCTATCGATGCCCGTGTGAACCTGAACCGTGGTTGAACAAAATCACGGACGGCGCCAGCTTCCGGCCATGAGCGCTACACCTGCAGATGTTACCGGCTTCTGGCGGCACGCCGGGCCGGACAAGTGGTTCCGCAAGGACTACCGGTTCGACGAAGCCCTGCGCCTGAGGTTTGAACCGGTTCATTTCCGCGCAGCGCGGGGCGAATATGACGCATGGATGGCGAGCCCGGACGGCTGCCTGGCCCTGTTGCTGCTGCTTGACCAGATGCCGCGCAACCTGTGGCGCAAGTCGCCGCACGCCTTCGCCACAGACGCGATGGCCCGTCGCGTGGCGCGTCACATGGTCCAGAACGACTTCGATCAGGAGATCGAGCCGATCCTGCGGCCCTTCTGCTACCTGCCGTTCGAGCACTCCGAGGATCCGGCTGACCAGGATCTCAGTGTGCGGCTCTGCGAGGCGCTGCGCGACGCCACGGGCGACGAGAACACGCTGAAATACGCGATCGTCCACCGTGACATCATCACGCGGTTCGGCCGGTTCCCGCACCGCAACGCGATGCTCGGCCGGGAGACCACGGTCGAGGAGCAGGCCTTCCTCGATGAAGGCGGCTTCGCCGGCTAAAAGGGCCGTTCGGAACTGGTTTCGGGCGTCAGGGCCCGCTCCGCCACGCCGTGGTCACGTTCGCGCTTCTTTTTCCACTGGGCCTTGGTCAGACAGGTCTTCTTCTTGAAGTGGGAGCCCATCTGCTCCTCCATGACGCAGATCACCCGCGCCTCGTCCTCGACCACCGGAACGGCGACGGCCGGGGACGGAACAACGGCCGGGGCCGGCGTGGCTTCCGGGGCTGAAGCCGGATCCGCGGCCGCAAGGGCCAAAACAAACGCCAACGCCAACATGCCTATCGCCCCTGACCGACTACGCGGAATGTTCGACGATGGCGCACGCAGACGCAACCGCGACGATCAGACCTGTGGATGACAGCGGATCGTGACTTGGCGCTGGCCTGATTCGGAACGACGGTGCCTGTCGTCATGAACGCGCTCGCACCCGTCACAGCCGCCCGGCAACAGGCCCCGGCCGACCATCCGGAACGGCAATATCTCGGCCTGTTGGCCGACATCATGACCAATGGCGTCGAGCGCGGCGATCGCACGGGCACCGGCACGCTGGGCGTCTTCGGGCGCCAGATGCGCTTCGACCTCGCGCACGGCTTTCCGCTGCTGACGACCAAGAAGCTGCACCTCAAGTCGATCGTGCTGGAACTGCTCTGGTTCCTGCGCGGCGACACCAATGTGCGCTGGCTGCAGGAGCGCGGCGTCAGCATCTGGAATGAATGGGCCGACGAGGCCGGCGAACTCGGGCCCGTCTACGGCCGCCAGTGGCGCAGCTGGGCGACGCCCGACGGCCGGGTCATCGACCAGATCAGTGCGGTGATCGACAGCCTGAAGACCAATCCCAACAGCCGCCGCCATATTGTCAGCGCCTGGAACCCGGCCGATGTCGAGGACATGGCCCTGCCGCCCTGCCACTGCCTGTTCCAGTTCTTCGTGGCCGATGGAAAACTGAGCTGCCAGCTCTACCAGCGCAGTGCGGATGTGTTCCTCGGCGTGCCGTTTAACATCGCCAGCTACGCCCTGCTGACCCGGATGATGGCCCAGGTCGTCGGCCTGCAGCCGGGCGAGTTCATCCACACCCTGGGCGACGCCCATCTGTATCTGAACCACCTCGACCAGGCGAAGGAGCAGCTGCGCCGCGAGCCCCTGCCCTTCCCGACCCTGCGTCTCGCGCCCAAGCGCGACCTGTTCGGCTTCGACTATGAGGATTTCACGGTCGAGGGCTACCAGGCCCACCCCGGCATCAAGGCGCCGATCGCGGTTTAGTAGCCGAGATAATGCACTTGATGGTTGTTCTGGTTTCGTTCATGGTGGCGGCATGATCAGTGATCTGCCGCCTCAAGCCTATGATCTGCGCGGGCGCGCAACAGGTGGTCACGTCCCCCGGCGCGGGTTAGTCAGGTCGGCCATGCGCCCGTCCCTCCTCCGCCTCGTCGCCCTCTGCCTGGCGCTCGCCGCCCTGCCGGCCGCCGCCCAGACGCCGCCCCCCCGTGGCCCGGCGCCGCTTCCCCTGCCCGCCCCGACCGTATCGGGGCCGGCCGAGGCCCTGGCCTGGCGCGGCCTGCAGGCCTGCCTGGCCGTCAGCCGCGGCGCGACGCTCGACAAGGCCGCCGCAGAAGCCGGCTTTCTCAAGGACGACAAGGGCTGGGTGGCCGAGATCGCCGAACGCACCCTGACCATCGAGCTGGCGGCGCCGCCGGCCCCGCCCGGCGCCAAGGCCTGCGTCGTGGTCTCGCGCGGCCCGCTGGTCGACCACGCCGGCTTCACCAGACGGGTGAGCGCCTGGGCGGCCAAGGAAGGCTTCGCCGCCCCGGTCGAGGGCTCCACCGCCGGTGGCGGCAAGACCACCCAGTACTTCACGCCTGACGGCAGCCGCGCCGTCGTGGTGGCCTACTACCCCGAGACGGCCAATCCGGCTCAGCCGACCCGCTCGCTCGTCTTCGTCGGCTGGACCCCCGCACCATGACCGTCCCCATCGCCCTCGGCCCCGTCGCCCGCGCCCGCAACGGCGTCATCGGCGTGGGCGGCAAGCTGCCCTGGCGGCTGAAGTCCGACCTCGCCCTGTTCAAACAGGTGACGATGTTCAAGCCGGTGATCATGGGCCGCAAGACCTGGGACAGCCTGCCGTTCAAGCCTCTGCCGGGCCGCCTGAACGTGGTGCTGTCCAAGGACGGCTCGTTCGAGCCCAACGGCGCGGTGGTTTGCGAAAGTTTCGGCGAAGCGCTTGAGATCGCCCGTGAACAGGCGGCGGAGGACGGCGCGGAAGAAGTCTGCGTCATCGGCGGCGCGGCCCTCTACGCCCTGGCCCTGCCCCGGGCGAAGCGGATCTACGTCACCGAGGTCGATGCCGAGCCGGAGGGAGACACCCTGTTCCCCGCCTTCAACGAGACGGACTGGACCGAGGTGCGCCGCGAAGCCCATCCCGCCGGCGAAGGCGACGACCATGCCTTCGTCTTCCGGGTTCTCGAACGCCGCTGACGCCAAGGCCGCTTGCGCTGACCCGGCGTCAGGCGGTTCTATCCCCGCAACGATAAAGGCAGGGAGCGCGCCGCATGGATATCGAACTCGTCGCCGAGGGACTTCGCTTCCCCGAAGGGCCCATCGCCATGGCCGACGGCTCGGTGATCTTCACCGAGATCGCCGCGCAGCGACTGACGCGCGTGACGCCCGACGGCAAGACCTCGACGGTGGCCGAGACAGGCGGTGGCCCCAACGGCGCGGCCATCGGCCCGGACGGCGCCATCTATGTGACCAACAACGGCGGCAGTTTCGAGTGGATCGAGATGCAGGGTCTGCTGATCCCCGGCCCGACCCCGGCCAGCCACGTCGGCGGGTCGATCCAGCGGGTCGATATCGCGACCGGCAAGGTCGAGACGATCTACGACAGCTGCGACGGCAAGCGGCTGGTCGGCCCCAACGACCTGGTCTTCGACAGGCAGGGGGGCATGTGGTTCACCGACCACGGCTGTTCTACGCCGGACGGCCGCAAGTTCGGCGCGCTCTACTACGCCAGGACCGACGGCTCACACATCAGCCGCCAACGCGACCACTTCGTCTCGCCCAACGGCGTGGGTCTCTCGCCGGATGAGAAGACGGTCTACATGGCCGACACCAACCTGGGGCGGCTCTGGGCGTTCGACATCACCGAACCGGGCGTGCTGGCCGAACCACCCCCGTTCCAGCCGGGTCGGGTGGTCTGCAATCTGCCGGGCTACCAGCTGCTCGACAGCCTGGCCGTCGAGGCCGGCGGCAAGGTCTGCGTGGCGACCATCATCAACGGCGGCATCACCGCCTTCGACCCGGACGGAACGACCGAGCACTATGCGTTCCCTGACATCCTGGTGACCAACATCTGCTTCGGCGGCCCTGACATGACCACCGCCTGGATCACCGCCTCAGGCACCGGCAAGCTCTACAAGGCCAGATGGCCCCGCCCGGGCCTGAAGCTGAACTTCAACGCCTAAGGCGAGGCGTCCTGGAAGGGCCCGAGCTGCTCGAAGGTGATCCCTTGCGGCCCTTCGAGCACTTTCAGCACGAAGGGAACAGTGGTCACCGGGTCTTGACCAGGCCGCGTGATGTGGATGACGAGCGCGGTCTGCCCTCCGGTCAGCCCGCCGGGCGGCTGGACTGGCCAGGGCGCGATTCCGGGTCTCGACGCTCCGACTGGCGGCGCGCCGGATGGCCTGTGGCGAAGGCTGGGCT
>JBKJII010000119.1:0-2541 GCA_046598505.1 Caulobacter sp.
CACCTTCTGGCGCGATGGATGAAAGAACAGTGCCTGGCTGATCGCAGCCTTCACCGTTTCCGGCTGGAAAGGCTTGGTGATCAGGAAAGTCGGTTCCGGACGCTCGCCGGTCAGCAGGCGTTCCGGGAAGGCCGTGATGAAGATCACCGGAATATCGTAGTGACCCAGGATGTCCTTCACCGCATCAATGCCCGACGAGCCGTCGGCCAGTTGAATGTCGGCCAGCACCAGGCCCGGCGCCTTGCGGGCGACGGCCTCGACGGCCTCCGTGCGCGTGGCGGCGATATCGACCACGGTGTGGCCGAGCTCACGCACCAGGGCTTCGATGTCGGCGGCGATGACCGGTTCGTCCTCGATGATCAACACATCCGTCGCCAGTTCGGCGTCGATCTCGTTCTGGGCCTGGGCGATGAGGCGTTCGATATCGGGGAAGTCGGTATCGAGAATCTGGGCGGCCTCGCTGGGCGTGAATCCTTCGAGCGCGGTCAGAAGGAAAGCCTGGCGTGACCGGGGCGCGATGCGCATCAGGCGCTGGCTGGCGTCATGGCCGTCGGAGGGCGTGCGATCCTCCAGCCGGGCGCCGGAGGTGCACCAGATGGCATGAAACACATGATACAGCGCCACACGCGGCGAGAGCCGGCTGTCCAGAGTCTGCTCACCGGCCGCCAGGGCCTCGAGCGCGACGCGAACATACTGGTCGCCGGTGGCCTGGCTGCCCGTGAGGGCCCGCGCATACCGGCGCATGTAGGGCAGATGCGGCGCCAGACGAGCAAGAAGACTCATAACCCCTCCCGTTTTCAGGTCTTCGATCGGTGAAGCACACGCCATCCCCCGCGAGGGCGGGACGCGTCTTCCTCAAGACCGCCAACGCGTCAGAATGACAACGGTTCCCAGAATAAGCGTCGTCGTTCATCATGGCGAACGAGGATATGGGAACCAGGCGAGGAGTCGGACGTTGAATGGCCGAAGTCTTGGTTCCAGGAGGGGGCGGGCATCTCGCTACGCTGAAAGCATGATCGATCAAAATCCCATGGAAGAACGGCGCAAAGGCTCCGCTCCGCTTGATGAGGCGCGGCTGCGGCAACGGGCGATTGGCGTGAAACTGCGCCAGATGTTCGATGAGGTCGTCAACGAGCCGGTTCCCGACGAATTTCTCGATATTCTGCGACGGGCCGACGACAAGAGCGGTGATCGCTGAGATGGCGCTCGAAACAGATGCCGCGGCCCCCCCGCTCGAAGGAGCGGCGCGCGACCGGGTTTTCCAACGCGAGCTTGTCACCCTCATTCCACATCTGCGCGCCTTCGCCCGCACCCTGACCGGTGACGCCACGGCGGCCGACGATCTCGCGCAGGACGCGATGATCAAGGCCTGGGACGCACGCGCCAGCTTCCAGTTGGGCACCAATATGAAGGCCTGGACCTTCATGATCCTGCGCAACCAGTTTTATTCGGACAAGCGCCGTTCGTGGCGGTCGACCCAGCTCGACCAGGAAGTCGCTGAACGTACGCTCGTGGCCATCGATGATCCCGGCTCCCCCCTGGCCCTGGATGAATTGCGACTGGCCATGGCCATGCTGCCCCTTGAACAGCGGGAAGCGCTCATTCTCGTGGGCGCCGGCGGCTTCGCCTACGAGGAAGCGGCCGATATCTGCGGCTGTGCAGTCGGCACGGTGAAGAGCCGCGTCAGCCGGGCCCGCAAAGCCATCCAGGCCATCCTTGACGCGGGCTCCTATGATCGCGACGGCCGGGAGGCCGGCGATGCCATGCGCTCGATCCTCGCCGACGCGGAGCGGCTGAGCGCTATCCGGTGAAACTGCTTGAGCGGTTGCGGTGGGGGCCTGCGACCACGATCAGGGTGCGACTCGGCGTGGCTATTGCCGCGGCGCTGTTGCCGGTGCTCCTGCTGGGCGCCGGCCAGTCGCTGCTGGCCTATCAGCGCGAGGCGGCGGACCGGCAGGCTGTCCTGCAATCGGCTGCCCAGCGCAGCGCGGCGACAGCCCGCGCCCGGATGGAGGCCGCCGGCGTCCTGCTGGAAACGCTGGGGCCCGGCGCCACCGGCATGGACTGTTCGCGCCGGCTCACCGACATCCGTGAACGGCTGCCCGGCTACGCCAACCTGATCCGCTTCGACGGCATCGGCCGGGTGGCCTGCTCGGCCGAGAGCGTGCCGGCCGATGCCGCGCGCCGGGATCGCGACTGGTTCCGAAGGCTGAAGGCCGGCGAGCGAATGGTCGTCACCATGGCGCCGGGCGCAACCTACGCCGCCGAGCCCAGCCTGTTCACGGCGGCGCGCTCGTCCGATCCAGGCGCCGGATTCAGCGTGCTGGCGGCTGTCATTCCCTTGTCCAGCCTCAGCCCGGAACTGGCCGACCGGTCGTTGCCGCGGGGCGCGCAGGTCGCGGTTGTCGACCGCGAGGGCCGGGTCCTGTCCATCACCGATCCGAAGGCGTTTCCCCGGACCGTGAAGGGCTGGATCCAGAGGATCGACGCGGGGGGAACCTATCTTGGCTATGGCCATGACCAACGCGCGGTGCGGCGTGT
>JBKJII010000170.1:0-20804 GCA_046598505.1 Caulobacter sp.
TTCACCGAGCAGACGGTGCGCTACTGGGAGCGGCCCAAGGAGCTGGTGAGCCTGAACCCCTCGGGCCTGACCCCGGTGCTGACCGAGGGGCCGCTGGTGCTCTGCGAGAGCCGGGCGATCCTGGATCACCTGGAGGAGACCTATCCGGAACCCGCCCTGCTGGGCCGCGAGCCGGCCGAACGGGCCGAGGCCCGCCGCCTGCTGCAATGGTTTGACCGCAAGTTCGACGCCGAAGTCTCCGGCTACCTGCTGCACGAAAAGATGGAGAAGCGGCTGCTCGGTCTGGGCGCCCCGGCGCTCGCCAACATCCGCGCCGGCCGCGACGCGCTGAAGCTGCACATGCAGTATATCGAGCGGCTGCTGGCCGATCGCGACTGGCTGGCCGGAAAGCGTATCTCGCTGGCCGATATGGCGGCCGCGGCGCACCTGTCGGTGATCGACTATTTCGGCGACGTGCCCTGGAACGACTTCACGATCGCCCGGACGTGGTACATGAAGATCAAGTCGCGGCCCTGTTTCCGTCCCTTGCTGGCCGATCGCTGGCCAGGCATGGCCCCGGCGCCGCACTATCACGACCTCGATTTCTAGGGCTTTCCATGCTCCGCATTCTGGTTCTGGTCGCCGCGCTGGTTCTAGCTCCGGCCGCTGCTTCGGCGGCCGCGCCGCCGACTCAGGAAGCGCATTTCAACCGCCTGCTGGGCGAACTGTCGAACTATGCCCAGCCGCATCAGATGGCTCTGACTGAAGCCTCCAATCTTGTGGTGCTGACAATCGACGGCATGTCCAAAGCCCAGGCGCTGTCCGAGGCCCATGCCGGCCGACAGCAGGTCACGCGGGAAATGGATGCCTGGGAGACGGCGCTGCGCGCCGGCATCGACGGCCTCAAAGCCCGCCGTGACCGGCTCCCGGCGTTTCCGCAACAGACCTTCCGGGACCTGGCGGCGATGTCGCCCGGACTCAAGGGCATGGATGTCGCCTACCGCCAGGTTGAGGCCGAAAGCCGCAAGTCCATCGAGGCGGCGATCACCTTCGCCGAACGGACGCTCGGTCCGGCGCGTCTGGCGGCTGCGGGCGACCAGGAGGCGATGACCGACCTGGCTGTTGAAATGATCACCGGCCTGAAGCTGGTGTTGATCTCCGAAAACGCCATGCTCGACATCACCATCGCATCCAACCCGCCGAAGCACCCGCAGACCGCTCTGGCCCGCAGCATCCGGGCCAGCAACGCCGGGATCGAGCTGTATTTCGACTATGAGGTCGCGGGTCTGACGGGTGACCACATGGACCCGAAGGAGACAGCCGGCAAGATTCGGTCCCGGGTCGCGGAGTCCCGGCAGGCGTCCAGCGAGATCGTGCGCCTGGCCTCGGCGATGAAGGCCGGTCTCCGGGTCAGCGGCGCGCCGCCGGCGATCATCGAGCGGCTCAGCCGGATGCTCGACACCTACAAGGAGAGCAGCGAGGCCGAACTGGCCCTGGCTGACACCCTCGAACGCGTTGCCGCGCTCATTGAGCAGGGCGAGGACTCGGCCGAGAAGCTGGACGCCGCCATCGCCCCCCTGGACGCGGCCGTCGAGCGCCGGACGGCGCTGCAGGCGCTGCGAATCGAGTTGATCAAGCCGTGAGTCTGGCGGCGCGGGACAGCCTTCGCGCTACCGCCGCCGCGCTTGGTTTCGATGTTTGCGGGTTCGCTTCAGCGTCAGACGCCTGGCCGGCGGGCGAGCGGCTCGAGACGTTCGTGGCCGAAGGTCTGCATGGGACCATGGGCTGGATGGCCGAGACCCTGCCGCGCCGGGTTCACCCGACCGGCATGTGGCCCGCGGCCCGAACCGCCATTGTCCTGGGCATCAACTACGGCCCCGACAGCGACCCGCTTGAGGCGCTCAAGCGTCGATCAGAGGGCGTCATCTCGGTCTACGCCCAGGGCGACGACTATCACGAGGTGATCAAGGGCCGGCTCAAGACCCTGGCCGGGAAGATCGTCGCGCTGCAAGGCGGCGAGGTAAAGGTGTTCGTCGACACCGCGCCGTTGATGGAAAAGCCGCTGGCCCAGCGCGCGGGGTTGGGCTGGCAGGGCAAGCACACCAATCTGGTGTCGCGAGAATTGGGCAGCTGGCTGTTCCTGGGCTCGATCCTGACCACCCTGGAGATCCCGCCTGACGCCGCCGAGGTCGACCATTGCGGCTCCTGCCGCGCATGTCTGGACATCTGCCCGACCAAGGCCTTCCCGGCGCCCTACCGGCTCGATGCGCGACGCTGCATCTCCTACCTGACCATCGAGCATGCGGGGCCCGTGCCGGAGGAATTCCGCGCGGCCATGGGCAACCGGATCTACGGCTGCGACGATTGTCTGGCCGTCTGTCCGTGGAACAAGTTCGCCGAAACGGCGCGGGAGAGCGCCTTCCATGCCCGCGAGACCTTGCGGTCGCCGTCTCTGGCCGATCTTGCGGCGCTCGACGACGCCGCGTTCCGGGCCCTGTTCCGCAAGAGTCCGGTCAAGCGCATCGGCCGCCACCGATTCGTGCGCAACGTGCTCTACGCCATCGGCAACAGCGGCGATCCGGCGTTGGCGGCCTCGGCTGCGGCGCTGGTCGAGGACCCGTCCGACGTGGTGCGGGACGCGGCGGCGTGGGCCTTGGCGCGGCTAATTCGGTGACAGTTTACCTATTTCGCCAAACGCTCTCGCGTCCGACATCAATGTTCGCGAGCGAAATAGGTAAACTGTCACCGAATTAGGTTCACCCCGCCCGCAACGTCTCCGCCAGGCGGATCATGAAGGCCGCGCCGTGGTGGATCTGGTCGACCGCGACATACTCGTCGGGCTGGTGGGCCTGGTCGATGGCCCCAGGGCCGCAGATGACGGTCGAGACGCCGGCCCCCTGGAACTGGCCGCCCTCGGCGGCGTAGGGCACGGCGAGCAGGGGGCCGTTGTCGCCGGTCAGGCCACGCACGAAGGCCTCGGCCGCGCCGCCGTCTTCCGGCGCCATCGACGGCACGTTCGCCAGCACCTCGAACACCGCGCCGCAGTCCGGGTCGCGCGCCTTCAGACGGGCGTCCAGATCGGCGACCTGGGCGCGGAAGCCGCTGAGCACCGCCAGCGGGTCGTCGCCCGGTTCGGCGCGGATATCGAAGACTATCTCGCAGCGCCGGGCGAGGATGTTGGCCGCCGTACCGCCGTCGATCCGGCCGATGGTCAGACTGGTCCCCCGCGGTTCGAAAGGGGAGGCGGGATCGGCCCGGACGACAAGGTCCGCCGACAGGGCGGTCAGCGACGTCAACAGCTCCACGGCCGCCATGTTGGCCGAGACGCCCAGATGCGTCTGGCTGGAATGGACCTCCTTGCCGGTGACCACGACGCGGAAAAAGGCCGCGCCCTTGTGGCCGCCGACCGCCTTCATCAGCGACGGCTCGCCGACGATGCACAGGGCGGGGCGAGGCAGGTCGCGGGTGATCACCGCGATCATGTCCGGCGCGCCGAAGCAGCCGACCTCCTCGTCGTAGGAAAAGGCCAGGTGGACGGGGCGGGCGAGACCCTCGCGGAACAGCGGCACGGCCGCCAGCGCCAGGGCGATGAAGCCCTTCATGTCCGATGCGCCGCGCCCGTAGAGCCGGCCATCGCGCTCGGTGAGCACGAAGGGGTCGGAGGTCCAGGGCTGGCCATCGACCGGCACCACGTCGGTGTGGCCCGACAGGACGACGCCGCCTTCGACCGCCGGGCCGACGGTGGCCAGCAGGTTGGCCTTGTCACCGTCGGCGTTACCGATCCGCCGGCTGGCGACGCCCTGGTCCGCCAGATAGCGCTCGACCCAGTCGATCAGCGCCAGGTTCGACAGCCGCGAGGTGGTGTCGAAGGCGACGAGCGTCCCCAAGATGGCGATGGCGCGGTCGGCGAGGGCGGCGGTGTCGGGCATGGGGAGATGTGTAGGCTCCACCATCATATCCGTCATCGTCGGACTTGTTCCGACGACCCATGATCTCGAACAGACGAGATGAGAGCGGGATGGCTCGACGCCCTGCCGGCCGGCACGGCGTGCATGGGTCCTCGGGACAAGCCCGAGGATGACGGTGATTGGTAGATCCGCCGCGCCACATCTCCCTCACCGGGAGGAAAGAGCGGTGTTGCGCGCAAACCCTTGCTCCGATTGGGCCGCGCCCTTAAGCCCGTTTCCCATGTCGACCCAAGGCCTGATCCTCACCCTGTCCTGTCCCGACCGCCGCGGCATCGTGGCGGCCGTGTCCGCGTTTCTCGCCGAGCGGGACTGCAACATTCTCGACGCCCAGCAGTATGACGACGCCGAGACCGGCAAGTTCTTCATGCGGGTGGTGTTCGCGCCGGACGGCCATGGGGCGGAGGAATTGCGGACGCAGTTCACGTCGATCGCCGTGAGCTTCGCCATGGCCTGGAGCCTGCGCGATCCGGCGGTGCGCAAGAAGGTCATGATCCTGGCCAGCAAGTCGGACCACTGCCTGTCGGACCTGCTCTACCGCTGGCGCATCGGCGAGCTGCCGATGGACATC
This sequence comes from Caulobacter sp., assembly GCA_046598505.1. Lineage (GTDB taxonomy): Bacteria > Pseudomonadota > Alphaproteobacteria > Caulobacterales > Caulobacteraceae > Caulobacter. The sequence continues at coordinate 4,516 of JBKJII010000170.1, forward strand.
GCCGGGGTGATCTCCAACCATCCCGCCGAGACCTATCGCAACGTCGACCTGTCCGACCTGCCGTTCCACCACCTGCCGGTAGCCAAGGACACCAAGCTGGAGCAGGAGGCGCAGGTCTGGGCCGCGATCCGCGACAGCGGCGCCGATCTGGTGGTGCTCGCCCGCTACATGCAGGTGCTGTCCGACGGCCTGGCGGCCAAGCTGGAGGGGCGCTGTATCAACATCCACCACTCCTTCCTGCCGGGCTTCAAGGGGGCCAAGCCCTATCATCAGGCCCATGCCCGCGGCGTGAAGGTCATCGGCGCCAGCGCCCACTTCGTCACCGGCGACCTGGACGAAGGCCCGATCATCGAACAGGACGTCGAACGCATCAGCCACCGCGACACCCCCGACGACCTGATCCGCAAGGGCCGGGACATCGAGCGCCGCGTGCTGGCGAGGGCCCTGCGCTGGTCGCTGGAGGACCGGGTGCTGTTGAACGGCCGCAAGACCGTGGTGTTTACGGACTGAGTCGCCTCAATCCTCCCCTCCCCGGCTTCGCGGGGAGGAATGCCTAGTTGCCGAATCCCGTACTGCCCGCCGCCGGCAGCACCCCGATCAGACGGATCCGGAAGATCAGCACCGCATTCGGGGGGATCGGGCCGCCGCCCTGTTCGCCGTAGCCCATGGCCGGCGGGACGTAGAGGATCCATTCGTCGCCCGGCCTCATCTTCTGCAGCGCCTCGATCCACGCCGGGATCAGGCCGCCCAGCTTCATCACCGCCGGGGAGCCCCGGTCAAAGGAGCTGTCGAAGATGTCGCCGGAGACCAGCTTGCCCTCGTAGTGGACCTTCACGTCGTCGGCCCGGTGCGGGGAGATCCCGTCGGTCGGGCCGGAGCTCACGACCCTGTAGAGCACGCCTGACGGCAGCTTCAGGACGCCCGGCTCCTTGGCTGTCTTTTCCATGAAGGCCGCGGCCACGGCGGCGTTGGCCTGGATCAGCGCCGGGTCGGCGCCCCTGGGGCCGCAGCCGGCCAGGGTCAGGCTCGCCAGCGCGACGAGGATCAGGGTGCGGCGAAGCATGGACAACTCCGGTGAGGGTCAGACCGTGCGCGGCGGATAACCGCTTTCGCGCAGGGCGACCATGATTTCCTGGGTGTGCTGGGCGTCGCGGGTTTCGATCATGATGTCGAACTCCGCGCCCTTGGCCGGCACGTCGAGGGCGAGGCGGTTATGGGCCACCTCGATGATGTTGCCGCCCATCTCGCCGATCACCCGGCTGACCGTGGCCAGCAGGCCCGGGCGGTCGTCGCCGATGATGCGCAGGCTGACGAGGCGTTGGGCCCGCACCAGCTCGCGGGTCAGGACCGAGGCCAGCAGGCGGGTGTCGATATTGCCGCCGCACAGGATCAGGCCGCACTTCTTGCCGCGAAACCGCTCCGGATAGGCCAGCAGGGCGGCCAGAGAGGCCGCGCCGGCCCCCTCGGCGATGGTCTTCTCGACGTTGCAGTAGAGGGCGATGGCGCGCTCGATATAGGGCTCTTCCAGCAGCAGCACGTCGTCGATCAGCGGCCGGGCGACGGCGTAGGTTTTGGTCCCGACTTCCTTGACCGCGATGCCCTCGGCGATGGTCTGGCCGCCGGCCTCGGCGTTCAGGCCGCGCATGCGGGCGGTAAAGCTGGGGAACATCGCCGGCTCGCAACCGATGATGCGGATGTTCGGGTTGATCGCCTTGGCCGCCGTGGCGACGCCGCTGATCAGACCGCCGCCGCCGATCGGCACCGGCAGGATCTCAAGGTCTGGCACGTCTTCCAGCATCTCGAGCGCGATCGTGCCCTGGCCGGCCATGACGTCGTAGTCGTCGAACGGGTGGACGAAGGTCAGGCCGCGCTCCTCGCGCAGCTGCTGGGCGTGGGCGGCGGCCTCGTCATAGGTGTCGCCGAAGATGACCACGTCGGCGCCGTGCTGGCGGGTGTGCTCGACCTTCACGAAGGGCGTGCCCTTGGGCATGACGATGGTCACCGGCACGCCCAGCCGGGCGCCGTGGTAGGCCAGACCCTGGGCGTGGTTGCCGGCGCTGGCGGCGATCACGCCGCGCGCGCGCTCCTCGTCGGTCAGCAGCATCAGCTTGTTCAGCGCGCCTCGCTCCTTGTAGGCGGCGGTGAACTGCAGGTTCTCGAACTTGACCCACACCTGCGCGCCGGTGATCTCCGACAGGGTGCGGGAGTAGCGGCAGGGGGTGCGTTCGACGTGGCCGGCGATGCGGCGGGCGGCGGCCTTGATGTCTTCGAGCGTAAGGGTCATGGGCGTTCAGGCGGGCGGGGCGCCAGCCTTCACCGCAAACCCCGCATGAGGTCAAGCCGCCGCATGGCCTTTCCGGGCAGTTCCGACACCCGGCCCAGCGGCAGGGCTTCGGCTGCGCGGCGCACGGCGTAGGCCGTTTCCCGCATCAGCGACGCCGCCGACGGGGCGCCGACAAAGCCATGCGCGACGCCGACCCTGACATTGGAGAGCTCGCGCTTGAAGCGGTAGTCGCCCGGGCCGAGGTCGAGGCGGCTGTAGGGCGCATCGTCCATCCAGCGCAGGATGTCCTGGAACAGCAGGATTCCCGGCGAATAGCGTTCGAAGCCGTGGTCGTGGCCGATGATCCAGCTGTGGATGTTGCGCCCGCCGCGCAGGTTCAGTTGCGCCGCCGCCAGCCTGTCTCCGACGTGAAGCGTCGACAGGATGCCGCCGAAGTCCGGATCGCGGCTGGCGAACATGTTGCGCACCAGGGCAAGCGGCCAGCCGGCGGCGAAGACGTCGGTCTGGCCCGTCGCCCGCCACTGCGCCTTCTTCCAGGCGATCAGCTGGTCGAAGTCCGCCTTCGACCGGGAAAAGGCGGTGAAGGTCAGCGGGCCGATGTCGCGCTCGATCTTGCGGCGTTTCTTGTCGGCGTCCTTGAGGGTCGAGACGCCCGCGGCGCGGCGCTCGGTCTCATAGGCGGCGTAGCCGCCCGAAACATCGATGACATGCGAATCGGAGCGCCCGCGCGCCATCGGCGCGAACAGGGCCTGGCTCTCGAGCATGTGAGAAAAGTCGAGGCGGCCGACGCCCAGAGAGGCGACGATGGCGCGGGGATCCACGTTCAGGCCCGGCTCGGCGACCAGACCCTGGTAGTCACACATCGGCGCCCCCGCCGGCATGGCGGTAAAGGGGCCGACGCGGGCGGCGAGGAAACCATTCGGATCGGCCAGACCGCCCAGCACGACGACACGCAGGCCGCGGTCCGTCGCCCCGGACTCCTGCGCCCGGGCCACGGCGCGCGACCAGTGGGGCGAGAGGAAGGGGCTGTCGAGGTCCGGGTCAGCCGCCTGCAGGGCGGCCCATCGCTCGACGGCCAAGGCGGTCAGTTCCCAGGGTCTGACGACATCGATCTTCACGAAAACGCTCCCCCGGCGGCTCGACCGCGAGGCATTCTGGCGCCCAACCCTTGCGGGAGGGTTTAGACGGCGCGCCGATTCACGCTGGCGATACGCGGCGAAGCGGGATTAAGACGGAAGCCTGTCTGCAATCGAGGATTTGCTCATGCGCCGTATCCTGGCCGCCATTTCTGTGGCTCTGGCCGTCTGTTCGGGCGGCGTCGCCCAGGCCAAGACCGTGGCGGTGACCGCCGCTCGCCTGCTCGATGTCGCCACGGGCAGGTATGTCGAGCAGCCCGTCGTGGTGATCACCGACGGGCGGATTACGGCGGTCGGGGTGCAGGGCTCTGTGACCATTCCGGCGGACGCCCAGCGCGTTGATCTGCCCGGCCGGACGCTGCTGCCGGGGCTCATCGACATGCATGTGCATCTCGATTCCAGTCCGAAGTACGGCGGCTACACGGGCCTCGCCTTCACCGACAGTTTCTGGGCCGTCGTGGGCGTGCCCAACGTCGCCGCGACGCTAAACGCGGGCTTCACCACCGTGCGCAATGTCGGCGCCGACCGCTACAATGACGTGGCGCTGATGGAGGCGATCAACGAGGGGATAATCCCGGGCCCTCGCATCGTGCCGGCCGGCTACGCCCTGGGCGCCACGGGCGGCCACTGCGATTCGACCTACTTTCCGCCGTCCGTGGACCTGACCTCGCCGGGCGTCTTCAACGGACCTGAAGAGGCCCGAAAGATGGTCCGGACGATGAAGAAATACGGCGCCAAGGTGATCAAGATCTGCGCCACGGGCGGGGTCTTCTCCAACGACGCCGTCGGCATCCAGCAACTGACCCAGGAGGAGATGAAGGCCATCGTCGACGAGGCGCATATGGACGGCATGCAGGTCGCCGCGCACGCTCACGGCCCGGAGGGTATCCGCGCGGCCATCCTCGCCGGTGTCGACACCATCGAGCATGCCAGCCTTGTCGACGACGAAGGCATCAAGCTGGCGATCAAGTACGGCGCCTTCTTCGGCATGGACATCTACAACACCGACTACACCCAGGCCGAAGGGCGGGCGAACGGCGTGCGCGAGACCGAGATCAAGAAGGACGCCGACATCGGCGAGGCCCAGCGGCAGAACTTCTGCAAGGCCGTGAAGGCCGGGGTGAAGCAGATCTTCTCGACCGACGCCGGCATCTATCCGCACGGCTGGAACGCGAAACAGTTCACCGTAATGGTTCGCTATTGCGCCACGCCGCTGCAGGCCATCCAGGCCGCCACCATCAACGCCGCCGAGGCCCTGAACCAGCCCGGCGACGTCGGCCAGGTGGCCGTCGGCCGCTGGGGCGACCTGATCGCCGTTCAGGGCGACCCGCTGGCCGACGTCACCGTGCTGGAGCACGTGACCTTCGTGATGAAGGGCGGGGTGGTGGTGAAGCAGTAGATCGTGCGTGGTTCGAGACGCTCGCGTGAGGCTCGCTCCTCACCATGACGAAAAGCTTTGAAGCCCAACCCTCTACGTCATCCTGAGGAGCGATCCCTCAGGATCGCGCCTCGAAGGACGCCTCAAACCTCACAGGTCGCCATGATCTCGGCGCGGAGGAGGGGCATGTTGGTCCCCTTCTCCGAGGACGTGGCCAGCACGCGCGGGAAGGCGGCAGGACGTTTGGCCATCTGGGCCACGGTCTTCGCCACGACCGCCTCGACCTCGGCCGGCTTGATCTTGTCAGCCTTGGTCAGGATGATCTGGTAGGACACCGCCGCCGTGTCGAGCGCGTCGAGCGCTTCGGTGTCAGGCTCCTTGAGCCCATGCCGGGAGTCGATCAGCAGATAGACGCGCTTCAGGTTCGGCCGGCCGCGCAGATACTGGCGGCCGAGGTTCTGGAACTTGTCCTTGCTGGTGCGCGAGACCCGGGCGAAGCCGTAGCCGGGCAGGTCGACCAGCCGCAGCTTGCCGTCCAGCACGAAGAAGTTGATCTCCCGCGTGCGGCCCGGTTCGTTCGAGGCGCGAGCCAGGTATTTCTGGCCGACGAGGGCGTTGATCAGGCTCGACTTGCCAACGTTCGAGCGGCCGGCGAAGGCCACCTCAGGCAGGTCTGCCGGCGGCAGCCCGTCCATCTTCACCGCCCCCATCATGAAGTCACAGGGGTGGGCGAACAGAACCCGGGCGGCCTCGATGGCCTCGTCGTCGAACAGTTCGGTCACGCCGTCGCCTTCTCCTCACCGCGCAACTTGGCGAGGAAGGTGTCGATGGGGTTCTCGGTCTTGAGCCGATGCATGATCACGTACTGCTGGAAGATCGAGAACACGTTCGAGAAGGTCCAGTAGACCAGCAGGCCGGCCGGGAAGGCGGCCATGATGAAGGTGAACATGATCGGCATCAGCTGGAAGATGCGCTGCTGCATGGGATCCGGCGCCGGCGGGTTCATCGCCGTCACCAGCCACATGGTGAACCCGTAGAGCAGCGGCAGCACGCCGATGTGCAGGTACTGGTTCACCAGGCCGCCGATCAGCGGGATGTGGGCCGGATCGAACGGCAGCAGGCCGAACAGGTTGACGATGGTCGTCGAGTCCTGGGCCGAAAGGTCGTGCAGCCAGCCGAAGAACGGCGCGTGCCGCATCTCTATGGTCACCGACAGCACCTTGTAGAAGGCCAGGAAGACCGGGAGCTGTACAAGGATCGGCAGGCAGCCGGCCATCGGATTGACCTTCTCGCGCTGCATCAGCGCCATGGTCTCCTGCTGCGACTTGACCGGGTCGTCCTTGTAGCGGGCCTTGATCTCCTCCATCGGGCCCTGGAGCTTCTTCATCCGGGCCATCGACTCGGAGCTCTTCTGGGCCAACGGGAAGACCAGCAGGCGGACGCAGACCGTCATGGCCAGAATGGCCAGACCGAAGTTGCCGAGGTGGCTGAAGAAGAATTCAAGCGCCATGAAGAAGGGCTTGGTCAGGAAGCTGAGCACGCCCCAGTCCACGGCGTCCTCGAAACGCGGAATGCCGAAGGCCTTCTGATAGGCCTTGAGGGCCTTCACTTCCTTGGCCCCGGCGAACAGACGGGTGGTCGTTACGACCTGGCGGCCAGGTTCGATGACGCGCGGCGTTCCGCCGAAGTGGGCCGCGTAGATATCCACCCCCCGCGTGCTGAGCAGACCGTATTCGCCGGTGATTTTCTCCGACTGGGCCGGCACCAGGGCCGCGAGCCAGTACTTGTCTGTCAGACCCAGCCAGCCGCCGGGCGAGTTGAAGCCTTTGACGATCACTTCCTGGTCGACGTAGGGCTGGCCGGCCTTCTCGGCCGCGGCGCGCAGGGCGTCGGCCTTCTTGGCGGCGTCCTTTTTCCAGGAGGCGAACTTCAGCAGGCGCAGGAGGGGATCAGCCTTGTCCGGCAGGTCGCCCATCGCGCCGACGGCGCCCTCGTGGACGTTCTGGGCCTTGCCGTGGTGCAGGGGCAGGCCCTGACGCTGGACGGAGGCGTAGGGCCGGATGGTGATCGCCGCCACACCAAGGTTGGCGACCGTGTCGCTGACCGTGAACATGAACTTGTCGTCGACCGAGACCGTGCGGGTGAACACCAGCCGGTTCGGGGCAACGTAACGCAGCTCAACAGGCTTGCCGGGCGCCAGGACGGTGTTGGCCGAAACGACGGTCCAGATGGTGTTCTGCGTCGGCAGCCCTGGCACCTTGGGGGTCGGGACGCCAGGGGCGATCTGGTCGGTCCAGCCGAAGTCCGCGAACCAGGCGTGCTCCGCGCCTTCGGGGCGCAGCAACTCGACCGGGGGCGAGCTCTTGTCCAGCGTCTCGCCGTACTTGTAGCCCCTGGCGTTGCGCCCGGTCAGGAACAGGTCGTCGATGCGCGCGCCCTGCAGGCGCAGCGAGCCGCTCAGCGACGGCGTGGCGATGGTCACCCGGGGGCTGGCTGCCTTGGCTTCATCGCGCGACACCATGACGGTAGGGCCGCTGGTCGCCTTGGGCGCCGCGACCTGGGCCGCAGCCACGGTCTGCTGCCGCTTCAGGTCCGCCTGTTTCTTCTTGTTGGCGGGGTCCAGCACCAGGGCCTGGTAGCCGAGGAGGATAGCGACCGCGATCACCATGAAGATGACCATGTTCCGGGATTCATTGTTCGGCATGTCGCGCTAACCGGTGCGGGAGGGATCGGACGTCGCGGCGGGGTGCGCGGACGCAGGGTCTGGATCGGCGGCGAGCCTTAACAGCGCGCTTTTCACATCGTCAAGGAGACGAGGCCACGGGCGCGTCGTCGTGCCGCCCCGGGCGATGAACACATAGTCCGAGCCCGGACGTCCCGCGTCCGCCAGCGCAAGGCGCGCGGCCTCGCGCAGACGGCGGCGGGCGCGGTTGCGGACAACCGAACCGCCGACTCTCTTGGTGGCTGTGAAACCGGCCCGAATGACCGGATCGCCGTCGGCGCGGTCCAGGCGCTGCACGACCACGGCGCCGCGGGCGCAGGAAGGCCCCTGGGCGGCCGCGAGGAAGTCGGGCCGCTTTGTCAGGCGTTCAAGGATTGGTGTCTGGTCCAACTCGTCCCTGCCCCTACCCGGCAAACGGGCGTGCGAGGCAAATGGGGACGCGCGCGACGAAAGCTAGGCCGTCAGGCGCTTGCGGCCCTTGGCGCGGCGGCGCGCAACGATCTTCTGACCGCTCTTGGTGGCCATCCGCGCGCGGTAGCCATGACGGCGAGCGCGCACGAGACGCGAAGGCTGAAAGGTCCGCTTGCTCACGGGTTAGCTCCGAAGTCTAAAGGTCTAGGCGCGCCGGACAAAACGCCCGTCGCGATGAGCGGGGGTGGATACGGGAAGGCCGGGGCCGAGTCAACCCGAACCCCTACAGGTCCGGGCGGATTACGGCCTTGCCGACGACCTTGCGGTCGGCCAGCAGGTCGAAGGCTTCGCGCCAGGACTCCAGCGGCAGTTCGGCATGGACCCGGGGGCGAATGGTCCCGGCCTCGGCCATCGCCCAGACCGCAGCCATGTTCTCACGGCCTCGCTCAGGGAACTGGCGACCGTATTCGCCGGCCCGCACGCCCATCACCGAGAAGCCCTTGATCAGCGGCATGTTGACCGAGACCGTCGGAATGCGGCCCGAGGTGAAGCCGATGACCAGCAGCCGGCCGTCAAAGGCGATGCAGCGGGTGCTCTCGTCGAACACATCGCCACCGACCGGGTCGTAGATGATGTCCGCGCCGCCACCGGTGATCGCCTTGACCTCTTCGCGGAAGCCGCCGGTTACGTTGACGGTCGCGTCCGGGGCATAGGCATCGGAGACGATCCTCAGCTTTTCATCGGAGGCCGAGGCGGCGATGACGCGGGCGCCCAGCGCTCTGGCGAGGTCCACGGCGGCCAGACCGACGCCGCCGGCGGCGCCGTGCACCAGAACCCACTCACCCGGCTCCAGCCGCGCGCGGCGCACCAGGGCGACCCAGGCCGTCAGATACGCCGCGCCGAAGGCCGCGGCCTGCGAAAAGCTCATGCTGTCAGGCTTGCGGCGGATGGCGGCGGCCGGCAGCACGGCGAACTCGGCGAACCCGCCCAGCTTGGCCCCACCGACCACGGCGTCGCCGACTGTCCAGCCCTCGACGCCGTCGCCCAGGCTGACGATCTCGCCAGCCAGCTCCATCCCGCCGACGAACGGCAGCGTTGGCTTGAGCTGGTACTCCCCCCGGGTCATCAGCAGGTCGGGAAAGTTGACGCTCGCGGCGCGGACCTGGACCAGCACCTCGCCCGGGCGAGGTCTGGGGGTGGGCAGGTCCTTCAGGACGCAGCCGGAATAGTGCTCACCGAGGCTCTCGACGACAAGCGCGCGCATACTCACCCTCAACCGCTCATCCCGGGGTTTTACAGACTACTTCAGCATCCCGTCGGCCGCCTGACGGACAAAGCCGGCGATCTCGCGACAGGCGGTGTCGGCCGCGGGGACGGCGCCGGTGAAGGCGGTGAAGCCGTGGGCCAGGCTGTCGTAGCAGCGGTAGATCACCGGCACGCCCGCGTCCTTCAGTCGCTTGGCGTAGCACTCACCCTGGTCGACCAACGGGTCGAAGCCCGCTGTGACCACGATGGCGGGCGCCAGGTCCGAGAGGTCCTCGGTCTTGATCGGCGACAGGCGCGGATCGGCCGGATCAGCCTCGGCGCCCATGTAGTGGCCCATGAACCAGGTCATTGTGTCGCGCGACAGCGGATAGGCGTCGGCGTAGGTGGTCATCGACTGGGTCTCGCTGGCCACGTCCACGGCCGGATAGATCAGCAGCTGCAGGGTCGGCTGGGCCTCGCCCGCGCGCTTCAGGTCCTGGGCGATGATGGCCGCGAAGTTGCCGCCCATGGAATCGCCACCGATGGAGGCTACGCCCGGCGCCGCGCCGAAACGCGCGGCGTTGTCGCGACCCCAGCGATAGGCCGTCAGCACGTCGTCCAGCCCGGCCGGAAAGCGATGCTCAGGGGCCAGGCGATAGTCGACGGACAGCACCGCGGTGCGGGCCACGCGGGCGAGGATGCCGCAGAAGGCGTCGCAGGTTTCCAGATCCCCGATCACCCCGCCGCCGAAATGGGCGAAGACCATCAGGGGCGCGCTCGAGTCCTGATCCGCCGGGCGGTAGGCCCGCAGCCGGATCAGGCCGCCCGGGCCGTCGATGGACTGGGTCTCGGTGCGAACACCCGGTTCCGGTTTGCCCGTCATCAGCGCCAGGCCCGCAGCGCTGCCGGCGCGCGCTTCCTCCGGAGTCAGCGACGACATAGCCGGCGCCTTGCCGGCGCTGGCGGCGATAAACTGCAGCCGGGGATCCAGCGTCCGGCCACCCTGCCAGACCACGCCGCCGCCGGACATCATCCGCAGCACCGGTGTCGGCAGGGACAGCATGACCTTGAGGATGGCCTTCTGGATGGCGGGGTCAGCCATGCGGATCCTCGATCAGGGCGCCATACGGGGCAGGGCGGGCAGGCCGCCCAGGATCAGCTTTGTGGCGAAGTCGGTCGCCGCGACCGTGTCGATCGGCCGCCGTTCGAGCATCTTGTCGCCCACCTGACGCGCCACGGCGATGCAGGCGGCCGCGAGATAGTCTGCGTCGACCCGCGGCGCGCCGCCATGCTCGATCGCCCGGCCGAAGGCTTCGCGCACTTCCTCGAACACACGCTCCATCTCCGGCGTCTGGATACGCATGTGCGGCTGCTTCTCGCCGGCCGGACGGTTGGCCTGCCAGGTCTGATGCTCGTCGGCGATGAAGTCGAAGTAGGCCTGGATGGCGGCACGCAGGTAGCCGTCGAAGCTGTTGGACGCATCCCAGCAAGCGCGCAGGATCGGCCGGAACCGCGCTGCGCCGTCGTCGGCGAGGGCCTCGAAGACCTCCTCGCGCGAGCGGAAGTAGTTGTAGAAGGTGCCGGAGGCGAGGCCGGTGCGGCGAATGATGTCGCGCACCGTCGCCACCTCGTAGCCGAGTTCGGCGAACACCTCGCGGGCAGCGTCCAGAATCGCCTGTCGATTGGCGACCTTGGTCTGCTCGCGCTTTCCCGACGTTAGTACGGCCACGTGACTCATCGCCGGGAGGCTAACAGGTCACGCGGCCCGGCGGAAAGCGTCAACATGACGCCCTGTCATTCTTTGACCGTGTCCGGAGGATCAGGCGCGCGCCTGCAGGCCGTTCTGCTTCATGCGCCACAGCAGCACATCCAGCCGGTCCTGGCCGAAGAACGGCTCGCCCTCGAAGACCATGGTCGGCACGCCCCAGTGGCCGGCGCTCTCCAGCGCCTGCTGGTTGGCGGCGATCGCGCCGTCGAGCCGGTCGGCGTCATCGCGCGCGGTGCGCTCCAGCGCGTCCGGATCGAGGCCGGCGCGGATCGCGGCCTGAGCCAGATGGTCGCCCTCATGCCAGTTGTCGACGCCGCCGCCCCAGATCACCCGACCAGCCTCGGCAATGTATTCGAGGCCCCGACCGGCCTCCGCCGCGGCCTGGCCCATGCGCGTGATGCGGTAGATGTAGGGCTGGTCCTTCGGCACCTCGCCGCTGGCGATGTCCATGACGATCGGATCGGGACGCGGCCAGCGGAACGGCGTCCCCTGCATCTGGGCCAGACGGTAGCAGTCGCGGGCGAGATAGGGCGGCCAGAGCGGGTTCACCCGCTTGAAGAAGCCGTCGATGCGAACGGCGATCGGCAGGACCGGCCGGATGTTCACGGCCAGATCGTAGTCCGCCTGGAGCGCGACCAGCGGCGGAGTAGCGAGCCATGAATAGGGGCTGCGAAACGACCAAAAGACGTCAACGCTCAAGGTCATGGCAATTCTCCGTTTGTGGAACTCTTTTGTTACTCGCGAGTATACAGAACGCTAGGGGTCGAGCCATGGGGGGGGTCATGACCGTTCACGACATTTCCACGAGCGCATCGGCACGCCGGCTGACCGCCGCCGCGCGCCGCGAACGGGCACGCGCCCGTCCCCGCGAAATTCTCGATGCGGCCCGCGACCTGTTTTCGCGCAAGGGCTTTGAAGCCGCCCGCATGGACGAGGTGGCCGCCGCCGCCGGGGTGACCAAGCCGGCGGTCTATCGCTACTTCCCTGGCAAGGATCGGCTGATCGAGGCCCTGCTGGAAGAGGATCTGGCGATCCCGTTCCGCACGCTGGCCGTCTGGGTCGAGGCTCATCCGGGTCCGATCGGCGAAATTGTCGAGGGTTTTTCGGATCGCGTGGCCGGGATGCAGCACGGCGGCCTGACCCGCGCCTACCTGATGCTGGCGCTCGACGAGGCCGGTCGCCGGCCGGAGATCGCCGATTTCATCCGCAACCAGGTGCTGGCCCCGGGCCTGATCGTGCTGGCCAAGGCCTTCTATCTGGCCATGGAGCGCGGCGAGCTCGCGCCCGGAAACGATCCCGCCTTCATGGCGCGGACGTTCTTCGCGCCGTTCCTGCAAACCTCGCTTGGCACGGTTGGCTACGCCTTGCCGGTCGGTGACGAGGCCGAGCGCGAGCGCTACCGTCATTTCCACACGGCGGCCTTCCTGCGGGCGTTCGCGGTCTAGGAATTCGGTGACAGTTACCGAATTGTCTTCGGCAGCGGCGAGATCTCCGCAATTCGGTAACTGTCACCGAATTCCACCGGCTACGCCCCCACCATTTCCGCTCGCGCCTTCACCGGCAGCACATTGCCCGCGGCCCTGGCGCGCTTCCTGCCCCTGGCGATCTCCTTCATCAGGTCATGGCAGTAGATGCCGAAGTCGACCTGGATGGTGTGTCGCTTGGACGCGTAATACTGGCCCTTGTGAGTCTCTTCGTCCTTGACGGTGACGGTCTTCATCTCGGCTTCCGACGGCGGCAGATACTGGCCGGTCAGGTAGGCCGCGACCAGTTTCGACTGCTGCTCGGCGAAGTTCACCAGGGTCGGCAGAGGCTGGGCCAGCGCCATGTAGAACAGGTTCGGCAGGCCCGGCTTCATCATCCGCTTGAACAGCGGCAGCTGATGGTCGGCGTCCGGGACCAGGCCCGCGTCGTCGAAGAACGGGAAGCGCATGTCGTAGCCGGTCGCGAAGATGATCGCGTCGACCTGCTCGACGCTGTCGTCGGCGAACCGCACCTGCCTGCCCTCCAGCGCCTTGATCGCCGGCTTGAACTTGATGTCGCCGCAGCCGGCGCGGGTCAGGAATTCGCCGCTGACCGAGGGATGGGCTTCCAGCGGCTCATGGTCAGGCTTGGGCAGGCCGTAGTCTTCCATGTTGCCGAGGGTCTTCTTGATGGTCTTGCGGGCCAGGCTCAGGCCGAGCTTGCGCGGAAGCCAGTGCGGCATGGAGGCTTTATCGGCGGGCTTGCCGTTCATGTATTTGGGCAGCACCCAGACGCCGCGGCGGGCGGAGACCCACAGGTTCCTGGCGATCGGCCGCTGGGCCAGCTCGCTGGCGATATCCATCGCCGAATTGCCCATGCCGACCACGACGATGTTCTTGCCGCGCATGTCCACGGGATCGAACGGGTCGCAGTAGGCATGGCTGTGGAAGGCCGGGCCGTCGAACGCGCCCGGATAGTCCGGAATGCGCGGGCTCCAGTGGTGGCCGTTACAGACGAACAGCACGTCATAGAGCCGGGTCTCGCCGGTTGAGAGGGTGACTTCCCACAGGCCGTCGGCGTTGCGACGGGCGTTCTCTACCGCCGTGTTGAAGGTGATGGTCTCGCGCAGCCCGAAGTGGTCGACGTAGTCCTTGAAATACTGGTGCAGCTGGGCGTGGGACGGAAAGTCGGGCCAGTTGGGCGGGACAGGAAAGTCCTCAAAGGCCAACCGCCACTTGGACGTATCGATGTGCAGGCTCTCGTAGCAGGCCGACATGCCGTTGGGGTTCTTGTAGTACCAGTTGCCGCCGACCTCGTCGGAGATCTCGAAACAGTCGTAGGGGACGCCGACGTCCTTCAGCCGCTTGGCGGTGGTGAACCCCGAGCAGCCGGCCCCGATGATGCAGGCTTTCGGCAGGCGTTCAGCCATGGCGGCGCTCCCTATATTATCGTTGATAAGGGAGCCTATCGCGCATGACCTGCGCGTCAACCGTGACGCTGCGTCAGGACGAGCAGCCGGACACGCAGCGGCTCCAGTCGCGCGGGCAGCGCTCGTCTTCGCCGGCAAGGCAGAAGTAGTAGGTCTGCGAGCAGGAGAGGCGGCACTGGGCGCCACCGCCGGCATTGCTGCTGATCGACGTCGGCTGGACCGGCAATGGAAGGAGCAGCGGCGCCTCTTCCGGAGGTGGCGCCGGCGCGGCGCTGACAGAGCCTTTGAGCCCGGCCTGGTCCTGCGTCGTCTGTCCGCCAGTGACGCGACCCTGCTGAGCCGCCGCCGGAACAGCGAGCGCGAAGGTCAGGATCAGGCAGGCGGCGAGGCGGCGCATGACCTGAGGCTAGGCCGCGGTCGTTAAGACGCGATTAACCATGATCAGCCGACCAGCTGCAGGGGCGGATGGGGAATCTCGCCCGCCAGCAGCGCGGGAAGATGCAGCGCCAGATCCCCCGGAAAGATCACCTCGTCGCTCACGGCGATCTCGCCCGGAGTCCACCAGCGCATGTCCTGGACCACCTGACGTTCCAGATCGGTCCAGTGGTGGTCGACGACCTCCTCATGCGGGGCCTGGGCGAGGAAGTAGTGTTCCAGCATCCGGCGAGGCTCGCCCTCGACGATCAGCACCAGATCACGCACCCAGACCTTCGGGCCGAGGACCATTTCGGCGAGACCCGTCTCTTCTCGCAATTCGCGCCACGCGGCCTCTTCCAGGGTCTCGCCGTCGTCGACCCCGCCGCCGATCGTGCACCAGCCGCCGCCGCTGTTGTGCGGATCTTCGAACCGCATCAGCAGCAGCCGGCCGGCCGGCGAGAACAGCAGCAGGCGGACGGTCAGCCGTTCGCGCGGCGCGGCGCCTAGACCGTGCGCTGGGCCCGGTCCTTGTCGTTGGTCGCCTTGATCATGTCCTTCACGGCCTGCCACTGGTCGTCGCCCCATTCGGTCATGCGCGAGAAATTGCCCCCGCTGGCGTTGTACTGACCGCCGTCGATGGCGATCGTCTGGCCGTTCACATACTCCGAACCCTTCGACAGCAGATAGACCGCAAGATTGGCCAGCTCCGCCATCTCGCCGACCCGGTTCATCGGGTTGCCGCTCATGTTCTCGTAGGCGCTCTGTTGCTGACCCGGGTTCAAACGGGCGCTCATGCCCTCGGTCGGGAAGGGGCCCGGCGCAATGGCGTTGAAGCGGATGCCCTTGGGGCCCCACTCTACCGCCAGCGACTGGGTCATGACATTGAGCCCGGCCTTGGACATGGCGCTGGGCACCGTGAACGGGCCGCCGTTCCACACCCAGGTGGTCAGGATGGAGATGACGGACGCCTTGCGGCCCTCGGCGATCCAGCGCTTGCCGCACTCCAGCGTGACGAAGAACGAGCCGCGGAAGACGATGTTGGCGATAGCGTCGAAGCCGCGTGGCGAAAGGTCCTCGGTGCGGCTGATGAAGTTGCCGGCGGCGTTGTTGACCAGCCCGGTTAGCGCCCCGCCGTCGGCCCAGACTGTGTCGATCATGTCCTTGATCGCCTCGGGCACGCGGATGTCGCAGGGAATGCCTACAACCTTGCCCCCGTGCGCCGCCATGAGTTCGCTGGCTGTCTCTTCCAGCACGTTCCCGCGCCGGCCGCAGATGTAGACGACCGCCCCCAGCATCAGGCAGGCCTCGGCCATCACCTTGCCCAACCCGGTTCCGCCGCCGGTGATCAGAATCCGTTCGCCGGTCATCAGGCCGGGGCGATACATCAGGTCGTCAGGTTTGAAGGTCATGGCGGCTCTCCCTTTTTGCGCCAGAAGGGCCGGCCTTACGGTAGGGCGGTCAAGTCACAGAAAGCGGTTTACGTCCCGACTGGCGTCGCGAGGGCCTTTCGAGCGCGGACGCTGCGGATCGTGAGGTGGCGGACGGTGGCGAACTGCACCGCGAACAGGGTGACCTTTGACGTCAACGGAAAAAACGCCAGGAATGCAGGCCAGAGGTCCGGGAACCTGACGGCGATCACCAGGTTCGCCGCGCCGGTCAGCGCCATCAGGCCGGCCCAGGCATAGCCAAACGCGATCATCGGCCCTTCACTATGGCCAATGGATATTGGCGGCATGTAGCGCAGCATCCAGCCCCGCTTCAGCATCATCACAGTCAGGATCAGATAGACCGCCGTCGGCTTGGCCATCAGAAAGCGCGTGTCGTGCAGGAACAGACTGGCCGTGCCGAGGGTCAGCACCAGCGCCAGGCTGGCCCACTGCAGGGGGGCGATGGGCTTCCGCAGGGCCGTCCAGAGCACCGCATGGCCCAGGCCCAGCCCGATGGCGGCCAGCGTGGCGATCTCCTTGTCCACATTCAGGGCCACCAGGGCGGCAAACAACAAGCTGGAGAACAGGTCGTTCGCCAGGGGGCGGGC
>JBKJII010000180.1:0-2462 GCA_046598505.1 Caulobacter sp.
CGCAGCTTGGCCTTCTTGATCAGGCCTTCGTACTGGTGGGCCAGCAGCTGCGACTGGATCTGCGCCACCGTGTCCATCGTCACCGAAACGACGATCAGGATCGAGGTGCCGCCCAGCGCCCGGGTCTGCTGCGGACTGCCCATGAAGCTGGTCAGGAATTCCGGGATCAGACAGACCGCGGCGATGTAAGCGGCGCCGATGACGGTCAGGCGGGTCAGGACGTAGTCCAGATATTCCGCCGTGCGCTTGCCCGGACGAATGCCTGGCAGGAAGCCGCCGTACTTGCGCAGGTTCTCGGCCGTGTCCTCCGGATTGAACACCACCGAGGTGTAGAAGAAGCAGAAGAAGACGATCAGCAGGCCGTAGAGCACCATGAACAGGGGCTGGCCGTGCTGGAGACTGGCCACCGCGCCCGGCAGCCACTGCAGCCATTCCGGCAGCGTTTCGGCCTTGAGGAAGCCGGCCGCCGTCGCCGGAAGCAGCAACAGGGACGAGGCGAAGATCGGCGGGATCACGCCCGAGGTGTTGATCTTCAGCGGCAGGAACGAGCTTTCGCCGCCGACCATGCGGCCGCCGCGCTGCTGCTTCGGATACTGGATCAGAAGCCGACGCTGCGAGCGCTCCATGAAGACGATGGCCAGGACAATGCCGACCGCCAGAACCAGCAGGCCCAGGACCGCCGCGCCGTTGACCGAGCCGACCTGAACCTGTTCCAGCAGCTGGTAGATGCTGCGCGGCAGCACCGCGACGATGCCGGCGAAGATGATCAGGCTGATGCCGTTGCCAACGCCGCGGCTGGTGATCTGCTCACCCAGCCACATCAGGAACAGCGTGCCGCCCGTCAGGGTGACGATCGTCGATACGGCAAAGAACCACGGGGCCAGGTTGGGATCGACGATACCGTTGCCGCTGTTGATCATGCCGAACGCGATACCAGCCGACTGGACCAGGGCCAGAACCACCGTCAGGTAGCGGGTGTACTGGTTGAGGGTCTTGCGACCCGCCTCCCCGCCTTCCTTGCGCAGCTTTTCCCAGGGCGGATAGACCGTCCCCAGCAGCTGCACGATGATCGAGGCCGAGATGTACGGCATCACGTTCAGGGCGAAGATCGCCATGCGCTGGACTGCGCCGCCGGAGAACATGTTGAACATGCCCAAGACGCCCTGGCTCTGCCCCTCGAACGCCTTGGCGAACTGGATGGGATCGATGCCCGGGATCGGGATGTAGGTGCCGAGGCGGTACACGACCATCGCGATGATCGTGAAGAGGATGCGCTTGTGCAGCTCCGTCGCCTTCTGGAAGGCGCCGAAGTTGAGATTTGCGGCTAGCTGCTCTGCGGCCGAAGCCATGTAGGTCCCCGCGACTCTTTAAGGAGCGTCACAAATAGGGACGGCGCCGGGCATTGTCACCGGGCGCCGTCTCTTCAGTGTCAGGCTTCAGCTTCGACCTTGGCCGGGCGGGTCGTGGTCAGCTTGCCGCCGACCTTCTCGATCGCCGCCTGGGCGGTGGCCGAGGCGTGATAGACGGTGATCTCGATCTTCGAGGTCAGTTCGCCCTTGCCCAGCAGCTTGACGCCGTCAAGCTTGCGACGGATCACGCCGGCCGCCAGCAGGGCGTCGGCGTCGATGGCCTTCTTGGCGTCGAGCTTGCCGGCGGCGATCGCCTGCTCAAGACGCCAGAAGTTCACTTCCACCAGCTTCTTGGCGAAGGGATTGTTGAAGCCGCGCTTGGGCATACGCATGTGCAGCGGCATCTGGCCGCCTTCGAAGCCGCCGAGGGCGACGCCCGAACGGGCCTTCTGACCCTTCACGCCGCGACCGGCGGTCTTGCCCTTGCCCGAGCCCGGGCCACGGCCGACGCGCATGCGGTTCTTGGTGGAGCCTTCGCGCGGGGCGAGTTCGTTGAGCTTCGTCATTGGATGCCTCTCCTTGGAGATCTGGCGCCCGGACCAGGTCCGGACTCGGCTTGAAGAATTGAGCCGCTCACCCCGGCGAAGGCCGGGGCCCAGATGAAACCCGCTAGACGTTCAGGCTGAATCTGGGTCCCGGCCTTCGCCGGGATGAGCGGAATTAGTTAGTCGACCACTTCGACCATGTGCGCGACCTTGGCGATCATCCCGCGGATCGACGGGGTATCTTCCAGGACGCGGGTGCGGCCGATCTTGTTCAGGCCGAGGCCCGACAGGGTGGCGCGCTGGTCGGCACGGCGGCGCAGCGGGCTGGCCGTCTGGCGGACGGTGACGGTTTTCTTGTCAGCCATGATCAGCCCTCGATCGAGTCAGGCGCCGAAGCACCGTCGGCCCGACGACCCAGAACGTCGCTGACCTTCTTGCCGCGCTTGGCGGCGATCTGGCGGGGCGAGGACTGGGCCTTGAGCGCCTCAAACGTGGCGCGGACCATGTTGTAGGGGTTCGAAGAGCCGGTCGACTTGCCCACGACGTCCTGGACGCCGAGGGTTTCGAG
>JBKJII010000283.1:0-4998 GCA_046598505.1 Caulobacter sp.
GTAGTCGGCGACCTGGAAGATCGGGGCGTCGGCGTCCTTGTTGATGGCGACGATGATCTTGGAGTCCTTCATCCCGGCGAGGTGCTGGATGGCGCCCGAGATGCCGATGGCGATGTACAGCGCCGGGGCGACGACCTTGCCGGTCTGGCCGACCTGGTAGTCGTTCGGGGCGTAGCCGGCGTCGACCGCGGCGCGCGAGGCGCCGACGGCGGCGCCCAGCTTGTCGGCCAGCGGTTCGATGACCCGCTGGAACTCTTCGGCCGAGCCCATGGCGCGACCGCCAGAGACGACGATCCTGGCAGCCGTCAGTTCCGGACGGTCGGACTTGACCATCTCTTCGGAAACGAACTTCGCGCCCGAACCGGAAGCGGCCGCGACCTTCTCGATCGAGGCCGAGCCGCCGTTTTCAGCAGCCTTGAAAGCCGTCGGACGGACCGTCATGACCTTCCTGGCGTCCGCGGTCTGGACTGTTTCCATCGCATTGCCGGCGTAGATCGGCCGCACGAAGGTGTCGCCCGAGACCACTTCCACCACATCGGAGATCGGCGAAGCGTCAAGCTTGGCGGCCACGCGGGGGGCGAAGTTCTTGCCTGCCGAGGTGGCCGGGACCAGCAGGGCGTCATAGCCGCCCATCAGACCGGCGATGGTCTCGGAGATGGCTTCCGCCACCCCGTGACCCACATCCGCGCCTTCGGCCAGGATGACCTTGCGCACGCCGGAAATCCTGGCGGCGGCGGCGGCCGCGGCGTCGGCGCCCTGGCCCAGGACCAGCACGTCCACGTCGCCCGACAGCTGCAGGGCGGCGGTGATGGTCTTGTTGGTGGTGTCGCGCACATGCGCGTTGTCGCAGTCGGCGACGACGAGAACGGCCATCAGAGCACCCCTGCTTCGGTCTTGAGCTTGGTTACGAGTTCAGCCGCGTTCTCGACCTTCACGCCTGCCGAGCGCTTGGCGGGCTCGGAGACCTTGATGACCTTGAGGCGCGGCGCGACGTCGACGCCGTAGTCGCCGGTCGCCTTCATCGCGATTTCCTTCTTCTTCGCCTTCATGATGTTCGGCAGCGAAGCGTAGCGCGGCTCATTGAGGCGCAGGTCGGCGGTGATCACGGCCGGCAGCGTCACTTCGAGCACCTGCAGGCCGCCGTCGACCTCACGGGTGACGGTGGCCTTGCCGCCGGCGATCTCGACCTTCGAGGCGAAGGTGGCCTGCGGCCAGCCGAGCAGCTGGGACAGCATCTGGCCGACGGCGTTGTTGTCGCCATCAATGGCCTGCTTGCCCATCAGCACCAGGTCCACGCCCTCTTCCTTCGCCACGGCGGCGAGAAGCTTGGCGACGGCCAGCGGCTCAACGTCGGTGTCCGACTGGATCAGGATGCCGCGGTCGGCGCCCATGGCCAGGGACGTGCGGATGGTTTCCTGGGCCTGGATCGGCCCGACGGACACCGCGATGACCTCGGTCGCCACGCCCTTTTCCTTGAGACGGACGGCCTCTTCGACCGCAATCTCGCAGAAGGGATTCATGGACATCTTGACGTTGGCCAGGTCGACGCCCGACTGGTCGGGCTTCACCCGAGCCTTCACGTTGTAATCGATTACCCGTTTGACCGGGACCAGCACCTTCATGGGTTTGTCCGCCCGTTTTTTGTTGCGTTGCGAAAATTATTGCGCGGAGAGGCTGATACCGACTCCGTCGCGCAATGCAAGTTTCCGTCAGGGTCAAGTTAGGCCGGAAAATTGCCGTCGCCAGTCCCTTCGTATAGAGGCCCTGACATGAACCCGACCATCAACCGCCTGAAGATCCTGTTTCTGATCCTGTTCGCTGTCGGCGCCGTCGGGATCTGGAGCTACCAGATCTTCTATGTCTGGCCGGCGCAAAAATGCGACGAGCGCCAGGGCTGGTGGGACCGCAGGAACCGCGTCTGCGCTGCGCCCATCTTTATTCCCAGCCTGACCGGTCGGCCTGCCGGTGTCAGTCGCAAGGAATGGTCGGTCCTGCAGGCCGCGCGCGAGAGCCAACGCGAGCGCGAAGGCTACGATGCAGAAGCAGCGGCGGCGCAGCGTGCAGCGGAGCCAAAACCCGCGGCTCCCGTCCCTGCCGCCAAACCTGCCGCCAAATAGGCCGGACTAGCGGCTTCCGCCAGGAACCCACAGGACGTCGCCGGCGCCTTTGTCGTTGGCCCAGCGCCCCGCGACGAACAGCAGATCCGACAGCCGGTTGAGATACTTGATCGCCGCAGCGCTGACCGGTTCATCCGGCAGCGCGGCCAGCGACACGCAGGTGCGTTCGGCGCGGCGGCAGACGGTCCGCGCCTGATGCAGCGCCGCGGCAGCGGCCGTTCCGCCGGGCAGGACAAACGACGTCAGGTCAGACAGTTCGCCGTTCAGCCGGTCGATTTCGGTCTCCAGACGATCGACCTGGGATTGCAGGATGCGCAGCGGCTCCCATTCAACGGGCTTGCCGCGATCGGGCGTGGCGAGGTCGGCGCCAAGGTCGAACAGGTCGTTCTGGATGCGGGCGAGAATCGGATCGAGGATCGCGTCCGCCGCCGTATGCAGCCGCACCAGGCCCAGGCAGGCGTTGGTCTCATCGACGCCGCCGTAGGCTTCGACCCTCAGGCTGTCCTTGCGTGCGGGCTCGCCGTTGGCCAGCCGGGTCACGCCGTCGTCGCCGGTGCGGGTATAAATGCGGTTGAGGGTGACCATTGTCCTAGCCCGCGTGGCTCGAGCGCCACCAGAGGGCGGCGACCAGGACCATGACAGCGATGAACTGCATCAGCACGCGCAGCCGCATCAGGCGATTGGAGTAGGATCTTCCAAAGTCGCCCCCCCTGAACAGGGCATAGAGGCCGGCCAACAGCGCCAGCAGCACAGCGATCAGCGAAACCGGAATGAGAATATCGAACAGCTTGTCCATGGAGCGTAATCTAGCGTGCGGTACGTGGTCCGACCACCGGACTGGCGACAATCGGTCGCAGCTCTCGTTCAACGAATATGTTCATTGGGAGCTTTTGTCGCATTTCTGCGTTCTTGGAACGTGACTACCGGTGCTCCTGGCCAGTTCGACCTGATTCGTGCCGCAATATTTGTGTTTGACGAGTATCGACGTTCGCTGTAGGACCCGCGTCCCATTGCTCAGTGAGCATGTTCAATGAACGCGATCAACTCCTCACCGTGGATCGCGAGGCTTCATCCACAACGGGGAGGACGAGACGGAGATGCCATGGGCCTGCCCCAAGCCGCCGCCGCCGTCCAGGCTGCGGACAAAGATGAAACCATTGCCGAGGTCCGGCAGTTGATCATGGACCTGCGCGACGCCGCGCAGGATGGCCGTGAGCTGGCCCGCCGCTATGCCGACGTGCTGCAAAAAGTCGTCGATGAATATTGCGACGAGTTCGAGAAACGCGCCGAGTCGGCGCTGGCCCGTTTGGAGGCGGTCCAATGAATCATATTCCGATGCGCGTAATTGGGCCGGCTATCCGGCCCCAAAAGATGACCCGCCGGGCCCTGGCCAAGCAGCAGACCCGCGAAAAGGTCCTGCATGCCGCTCGTGAGATGTTTATCGAGCGCGGCTACGAAGGCGCGACGATCCGTGACATCGCCCGCGCCGCCGGCATGTCGACCGGCGCCGTGTTCGCCAGTTTCGCCGACAAGCCTGAGCTTTTCGATGCGATCCTCAGCGACGAGTTCGCCGCGCTTGCTGATCCCATGCAGGACGCCGCTCGCGTGGGCCCCACTGTCCGCGACGCCCTGAGAGCGATGTTCGGCGCCGCCTATCGCGCCCATACCGCCCAGCTTCCCCTGATCCAGGCGGCTCTGGCTGCTTCCTGGACCCGCACGCCGGAAGCCGAGCACCTGCGTCGCGACTCACTGCGTCCGCTGCGCGCGCTGGTGCTCGAAGTGCTCGAGCGCGGCGTCGAACGGGGCGAAATCACACGGCGCTTCGATCTGCGCCTGGTGTCAGATGTGATCTGGGATCTCTACCTGGCCGGTTATCGGCCAGCGGCCTTTGAAGGCCTGTCCGTCGAGATTCAGACAGACAGACTTGCGGAACGGATCGATCTGGTTCTGGCGAGCGTGAAAGCCTAGTTCGCGAAACGCGGCGTCCGGACCGGACGCCGCAACGCCCGGGGGGGAATGTTTGGCAGGCGTTCGGGAAACGCAGAAGCAGAGCACGCGCCGCAAGGTTCTCGAGGCGGCGCGCGATCTGTTCAACGAGATCGGCTACGACGAAACGACGATCCGTGCGATCGCCGAGCGCGCAGGCGTCTCCGTCGGCAGCGTCTTCACCACCTTCGCCTCGAAGGCCGACGTGCTCAGTCAGGTCATGGATGACCGTGTCGACGCGCTGCTGGCCGAACTGAACCGGGTCGCGCGGCATCTGCGCGGTTCGATCATCGACCGCATCTGCTCGGTGTTCGCGATCCACTACTATTTCGAATGCCGGCGCGTGAAGCTGTTCCTCGCCCACATCGCCGCGTCGTTCAGTCCGTCGCTCGAGTCGACGACCATTCCGTTCGGCCGCAACGTCCGGTTCAAGGGCATTCTGGTCGACCTGATGGTCGAGGCGGTTGAGCGCGGCGAGGTCAAGTCGGACGCGGACCTCGACCTGGTGCTCGATACGCTCATGGCCGCCTACGCCTGGAACTATCGCCTCGCCGCCCAGAAGGGCGCGGACGCCGCCGCCATGACCGCCCTGATGGAGCGGCAGGTGGCGCTGATCTTCCAGGGCCTGAAGGCCTAGTTCGCGTCTTCCAGCAGTCGCCTGGCGATGACCTGGGCCTGGATCTCGCCGGCGCCTTCGAAGATATTGAGGATGCGGGCGTCGGCCAGCACGCGGCTGATCTCGTATTCCATCGCAAAGCCGTTGCCGCCGTGGATCTGCAGGGCGTTGTCAGCAGCGGCCCAGGCGACGCGGGCGGCGATCAGCTTGGCCATGCCGGCCTCGAGGTCGCAGCGCTTGCCCTCGTCCTTCTGGCGGGCGGCGTAGTAGGTCAGCTGG
>JBKJII010000007.1:0-20306 GCA_046598505.1 Caulobacter sp.
GATGACCGACTCCAGACCCTTGCCGGGCGACAGCAGGCCGAAGGTCAGCAGCACCTCGTGACCGGAGAGGCCGAGGCGCGCCTTGGGTTCGTCTGTGTCG
Source organism: Caulobacter sp. (assembly GCA_046598505.1). GTDB lineage: Bacteria > Pseudomonadota > Alphaproteobacteria > Caulobacterales > Caulobacteraceae > Caulobacter. Next base: position 101 of record JBKJII010000007.1, read on the forward strand.
ATCAGGGGGCGGTCCGGCGCGCCATGCGGCACGACGGCGATCTTCGCGGCAGGTATGTTCCAGACGTCGGTCAGGATCTGGCGCCCGCGTTCGGCCATCACGATGATCCGGGCGGAGCGCTTGATCAGGCGTTCGAACACCCGGCGCTGGTCGGCGTTGGGATCGGTCAAAACTGTGTGCAGGGTCGTGGTGACGGGCGCCCGCACGGCGTCCAGCATCAGCATCAGATGCTCGCCGGCAGGGCCGCCGAACAGGCCGAACTCGTGCTGCACGCAGACCGAGTCGGGCCCGGCCTCGTTGATCCGGCGGGCCGCCTCAAGGTAGTCGGCCGCGCTGTTCTGGTGGATCTGGAACATAACGTCTGGCCCGTAGTCATAGCTCTGGCCCTTGTCGGTCATGGCGATGACCCGGCAGTCGAGTTCCGGCGCGGCGGTCTTCAGGGCGTCCAGGACGTCACTGGTGAAGGTGGCGATGCCGCAACGCCGCGGCGGGAAACTGCCGATCAGGACGACGCGCTTCAACAGACGCGCGGCGGAAAGGCCGGTCAGGGGCGCGGCGTCGGTGACGGTGAAAGCGGACGAGCGTTGCATGGCGGTCCCCGGAGGCGTCGGCCTGTCCGGCGCCCGTCCTACCGCAACGCAACAGGCCCGGGATGGATGCGCCGAAGCGAGGTCACGCTCGCGTGGGCGAGCCTGCTCAGGCGGCCTTGAACGGATCCAGAGCCTGCCGGGCGCTGACCGTCATGTGCGAGGCCCGCTCGACGGCGGCCTTCAGGCCTTCCGAGGAGTCGAGGTCGCAAACCATCACAGCCTCCCGGTCGGCGATCACCGCCAGATTGCGCCCGCCCACGACGACGACCGTCATGCCCTGTCCCGCCCGCACCAGGCAGCCGACGACATCGTGCAGCACGACCTCGCCGGCGGCGCTGTTGCCGCTCTCGTCCCGCTCGGAGGCCGCAAGCACCGCGTTCCAGGCCCCGAGATCCGACCAGGCGAAATGCGCGGGAGCGACCAGCGCCCGGTCGGTCTTTTCCATCACCGCGTAGTCGATGGAAATCTTTGGCGCGGTGCGGAAGGCCGGGCCGAGCGCCACCTGCCGCGGCTCATGGGAGGCCTGTTCCACGGCGATGCGGGCCGCGGCGCTGACTTCGGGTGCAAACTGTTCGAGTTCGGCGATGAAGACGTCGGCGCGGGTGATGAACATGCCGCTGTTCCACAGGTAGCCGTCGCGCAGGAACTGCTCGGCCTGGGCCAGATCGGGCTTCTCGACGAAGGCGGCGACATGGTGGATGCCGCCCTGCGGCTCGCCGGGGCGAATGTAGCCGTAGGCTGTGGAGGGGGCGTCGGGCTGCACGCCGAGGGTGACGATCCAGCCGTCCCGGGCGTGACGTTCCGCCAGACCAACCGCCACGGCGAAAGCATGCCTGTCGGGAATATGGTGGTCCGCAGCGAGGAACAGGATGATTCCCTCGGGGTCCCTCGCGGCGATCAGATGCGCGGCCGCGGCCATGGCGGGCGCCGAGTCCCGGGCTTCCGGCTCCAGCACCAGCAGGCCTTCGCTACCCGAGCGTTGCAGGGCGCGGCGGATCGCCGGCGCATGGGCGCGGCCGGCGACCACCATAACCGGCGCAGCGCCCGCCAGGCCGTGGCTGCGTTCCAGAGCCTCATCGAAGGTCGAGCGCGTCCCGACCAGCGGGATGAACGGCTTGGGGAAATTCGGTCTGGACGCGGGCCACAGCCGCTGGCCGGAGCCACCACTCATGATCACTGGGTAGAGCACAGGTCACCCGATCTCAAACCTCACCCGGCGCGGGTGAACAATCTCGACACATTCAAAGGTATAGTTGAGGGAAACTTCAACCCCAAAGACGCAGGTATCGCCTGGAGGCGGTCCATCAAGGTCGGTTCGGGCAGGCATTCCTCCAGCAGCGCGATCAGGTCTTCGGCAGGACCGTCGTTGAGGAAGTGGTCCGCGCCGGCGACGCGCCGGAAGCGCGCCTGGCCGGGGCGATGCGCCATCAGGCGTTGGTGGAACCGCTCCGCCGTCTCGATCGGCGCGAAGTCATCGGCGTCGCCGTGCAGGATGTGCAGCGGGACCTTCACGCGGTCGAGCACGGCGTGCAGGTGCGCCAGTTGCGAGGGTTGTCCCGCGACCTCGCGGACCGCGTTCTTCAGATCGCGCGGAATGAAGGGCAGCAGCTTGGAGCCCCAGTCGACCAGCCACTTCGCGGTCGGACCGGACTCGCCGAAATAGCCGGAAAGCAGGACCAGCCCCTTCAGCGTTTTCGGTTGGGCGGCGGCCATCAGCGCGGCGATCGCGGCGCCGTAGGATTGCCCGACCAGCAGCACCTTCTGGCCGGGCGCGGCTTCAAGCAGCGGGGCCAGCGCGGCGGCCTGGACGCGGATGTCGCCGACATATTCGACAGGCTCGCTGCCCGCGAAGCCGGGGCGGTCGACGACGATCATCTCGCGGTCGGCGGGCAGGGCCGCCAGCAGCGGCGCCCAGTACTCAGCCCAGCTCGGCGCGCCGGTGACGACGACGATCTTCCACGGAGCGGGCCTGTCGCGCGGCGTGGTCAGGGCCGAGATGCGCCAGCCCAGGCCCGCGCCGGCTTCAACCGTCACACGGCGAACGGAGTCTTCGGCGTAGCAGATATGGATCGGCACATGCTCGAAACGACCGGCGGCCGCTGATTCAAAGCAGGCCCAGCCGATTTCCAGAACGCCTTTGGGTCGCTTGCGCGCCACCGTCGATCTCCCGCTCTTCGTCTCACTACCGCAACGCACAAGAGCGTGGCCGGTTCAGAAGATGTGGGGTCGCGCGGTCAGCTCGCTATGATGGCGGAGATCAAACGTCCGTAATCAGGCTCGCCCTGCCTGAATGCGCGCCGGTTTGAGAAGAACATGTCTTCCTCGGCGCAGGTGTCGCGACCGATCCATTCCGCCCGCGCCACCCCGGCCTCGGACAGGCGGTCGAGCACAAACGCCGGCAGGTCGAACAGACGCTTTTCGGATGAAGCGCCCTTCACGAAGAAGCGGTCGGAGCCGGGACGCTTGGCCTCGAACCGTTCAAGGTATTCCAGGCCCACCTCATAGGACGGCTGGGCGATGCATGGACCGATCGCCGCGACAATCCGCGAGCGGTCGGCGCCCAGGTCGGTCATGGCGACGATGGCGGCCTCGACGACGCCGTTCAGCGCGCCCTGCCAGCCGGCGTGTGCGGCGCCGACAATGCGGGTCTGCGGGTCGACGAACAGCACCGGCGCGCAGTCGGCGGTCAGCACGGCGCAGATCAGGGCGGGCCGGCCCGTCACGACCGCATCGCCTTCGGGCAGACGGCCGCACCAGGGCTCCTGCGCGGTCACGGCCGTGGTCGAGTGGATCTGGTAGCAGGTGTTCAGGGCGTCCGGAGTCTGCCCGAACCAGGCGGCGACGCGGCGGCGGTTCTCGAGCACGTCGCCTGGGTTGTCGCCCGAGCCACGGCCGACATTGAGGCTTTCGTAGAGGCCCTTCGACACCCCGCCCTGCCGGGAAAAGAAGGCATGCTTCACGCCAGGCACGGCGGCCAGCAGCCCGCTATGGAGGACGGGCAGGTCGTTCACGTCGAGGCCTCGAAGCCCGGCGGGATCAGGTCGGCGGAATGGATGCAGGCGACCTTGAACAGCTCGCCCATCTCGTCAGGCGAGATCAGCCGGATCAGCTGGCGCTCAATGACGTCGGCGCGGTCGGGACGGGCGGCCTTGAGGGCCTCAGCCCGGTGCTGGATGCCCAGCATGCCGAGGAACAGGCCCTGAGCGATCGGATCGGTCGCCTCGGCCCCCGCGGCCCGGGCGGAGTCGCGCACGGTCGGGAAGTCTGCGTAGACGGTCAGATCCGACTCGCCGGGGAAGGCGAGGGGGTCGACCTTTTCGTGCGCGCGGATGGCCTGCAGGGTGTCGCCGAACTCGGGACCGCCGCGGCCATAGTCGATCAGCAGCGCGGCGCCGCCTTCGCGGGCGATAATCGCACCCAGCTCCGCACCCAGCGCTTCCTGGGCGGCGGACACTTCGAGGATCGGGCTGTCGGGCGGAGGGGTCTCGCCGGTGGATGTCGGCGCGAGGCCGAACGCCAGGCCGCCATCATCGCCAAGGCCGACCAGCCGTTCGATCCAGCCGTCGCCGGCGTGGACGAACTGCCGCGCGGGCAGGCAGTCGAGCAACTCGTTGGCGATCAGGATCACCGGCAGGCCATCGGGCAGATTGCCCAGCGAGCCGGTCCAGTTCGGCTCGGGGCTCACGCCCGCCAGCTTCGCCTTCTGCACCGCGCGCAACGGCCAGGAGGTCTCGATCATCCAGACGTCGGCGGCGGCGACGAAGTCGGGCGCCAGCCGCACCGTGCGCAGCAGGTCGCTCATCAGCGTGCCGTCGCCGGGCCCCATCTCGACCAGCCGAAAAGCGTCCGGCTTGCCCATGCGGGTCCAGGTCTCGACGGCCCAGACGCCCAGTAGCTCGCCGAACATCTGGCTGATCAGCGGGGCGGTGATGAAGTCCCCGGCCTCGCCGAGCGACGGACGCGTCGCGTAGTAGCCTTCCTGCGGATCATGCAGACAGCGGGTCATGTAGTCGGCCACGGTGATCGGGCCGGTCTGCGCGATCTCGGCGCGCAGGCGTTCCATCAAGCTCATCAGCCTTCGACCTGCTCCGGCGCGGCGGGGACGATCGGTTTTGCTTCACGCAGCGAGCGCCAGACCAGCCACAGTCCGATCAGCAGCATCGGAATTGAGAGCAGGGTGCCCATGGAGATCACGTCCCGCAGGAACGGCATCATCTGCCGGTCCGGCTCGCGAACGCCTTCGAGCGCGATGCGGAAGACGCCGTAGCCGATCATGAACAGGCCACAGACCGCGCCGCGCCGCTGCAGCCACAGCTGACGGTGCGTGGCGAAGCGCAGGATGAAGAACAGGAGCAGGCCTTCCAGCAGCGCTTCATAGATCTGGCTGGGATGGCGGTACTCGATGCCCGCGGCCGGAAACTGGATGGCCCAGGGCACGCTGGTCGGCTTGCCCCAAAGCTCGCCGTTGATGAAGTTGGCGATGCGGCCGAAGAACAGGCCGATCGGCACGGCGGGCGCGACGATGTCGCCCAGCTTGAGCATGTCGATCCTGTTGCCGCGCGCGAACAGGACGATGGCCGTGATCACGCCCAGGAACCCGCCATGGAAGCTCATGCCGCCCTTCCAGACCTGGAAGATCTCCAGCGGGTCCTTCCAGATCAGGTTCGGCGCGTAGAACAGGATGTAGCCTATCCGCCCGCCGACGATGATGCCGAGCGTGATCCAGAGGATCAGGTCGTCGATCTGCTCGGCGTTGACGACCGGCGTCTGGCCGCCCCACAGGCGCGTCTTGCGGATCAGGCCGACGGCGTAACGCCACCCCAGCAGGATGCCGGCCACATAGGCCAGCGCGTACCAGCGGATGGCCAGCGGACCGATGTGAAAAATGACGGGATCGAAGTTGGGAAACTGCACGTCTCTCTCCGTTTGGGAGTCTTCTTGCCCCTGATAGCGGCGATCCCCTTCGCTTTCACCCCCGCTTTCCCATATTAGAGCTCTGGACGCGCCATTTCGCGTCCGCCAGGGCCGACATGCAGACCAAGAATCCCTTCCTCGACGAGATCGCCAAGTTCACCACGGCTGCCGCCGGGGTCGCGCAGGCTGCCAGTGAGGAGGCGAAGACCGCCTTCCGTTCGCAGGCTGACCGCATGGTCGCCGAGCTGGATCTGGTGCGCCGCGATGACCTCGACGCGCTCAAGGCCGAGATCGCCGCGTTGCGCGCCGAGGTCGATGCCCTGAAAAGCGCCAAATCCACCGCCAAACCCGCCCCGAAGGCCAAACCGGCCAAGAAGGGCGAGTAGGGCTCGCGCCCGGCAAGAACCCCCTTACGCCCGCCGCGAAGCAGTCTAGGGTCCTCTTTCAAGGACGCTGCTTTCCGCCGGGCGCTTCCCCGCCCGGCCACAGGTCGGAGGGATACAGAGGCCCTATGGACATCCCCCATCCCGAAGAAGACGACGTCCTGCTCGCGCTCGATCCACTTGAAGTGGTCGAACACGTCCTGGCCGCCGAAAACCTCACCTTCGACCGCACCGACGACGGCGACCTGGCTTTCGCCCTCGCCGGCGACTGGAAGGACTACGAGCTCTGGTTCGCCTGGCGACCGGAGGCCGACTGCCTGCAGCTGTGCCTGTCCATCGGCATGACCACGCCGAAGGCCAAGCGCGCCTCGGCCTATGAACTGCTGTCGCTGATCAACCAGCGGGTCTGGCTCGGCCACTTCGAGGTCTGGGCCGACGATGGCGAGGTGGTCTTCCGCCACGCCCTCAGCCTGCCCGGCGGCGAGCGGCCGACCCTGGCCGCGGCGGCGTCGATGATTGACGCGGCGGTCGAGGCGGCGGACCGCTTCTATCCGGCGTTCGACTTCCTGCTGGCCGGCGCCAAGTCCCCGGACGAAGCCATGGCCGCCTGCATGTTCGAGACCGTCGGCGAAGCGTAAGGCTTCCGGCGATGTCGCGAATCCTCCTGCTCGGAGCGGGCCGCCTCGGCGGCGCCATGATCACGGGTTGGACCGGCGTTGGCACGGTCCGGGCTCACGATCTGATGATCCGCGATCCCTGGCCAGGCGAGGAGGCGCAGGCCGCCGCCCACGCGGGCGCGGCGCTCAACCCGCCCGACACCGATCTGATGAAGGCCGGGGTCATTGTCCTGGCGGTGAAGCCCCAACTGTGGCGGGAGGTCGCCGCCGAGGTCGAACCGCTGCTGTCGCCGCGTGGCGTAATCGTCTCGGTGGTGGCCGGTATCGGCTCGCGGGACCTGTCGGAGGCGTTCGGCGGACGCGACATCGCCCGGGTCATGCCGACGACCGCCGTGGCCGTTTTCCAGGGCACGGCCAGTATCTTCGCCGAGACGCCGATCGCGCGAGATCGCGCCCATGACCTGTTCGACGGCATCGCCAAGACGGTTGACCTGGACGACGAGACCCTGTTGCACGCGGCCACGGCTGTGTCGGGATCCGGTCCCGCCTACCTCTACGCATTCGTGGAAGCGCTGGAAGCAGCCGGCATCCGCGCCGGCCTGCCGCCAGAGACCGCCGCGATTCTCGCCCGGTCGACCATCGGCGGCGCCGCCTCGCTGATGACCATGAGCGACGCCACACCGGCGGAACTCCGGGGCTATGTCACCTCGGCCGGCGGCACGACCCAGGCGGCGCTTGAAGTGCTGATGGGCGAAGGCGGCCTGCAGGACCTGCTCGACGAGGCGGTCGCGGCGGCCGTGCGGCGGTCGAAGGAACTCGGGTAGTCCCGCCACCGCGCCATCTACTTTCCCGTCATGGCCCGGACGAGCCGGGCCATGACGCGGAAAATCAGGATCGGGGATCGCTACCCCGGCAGCCGGACCACGGCTCTCAACCCGCCCATCGGTGAGCGATCCAGGGTCAGTTCTCCGCCATGACTGCGGGCCACGTCGCGGGCGATGGCCAGGCCCAGGCCGACACCCTTGTCATTCTGGTTTCGCGACTCGTCGAGCCGGTTGAACGGCCGGAAGGCTTCCTCGTAACGGTCGGCCGGAATCCCCGGTCCATCGTCGTCGACGATGATCTCCGCCCCGCCGGCAGGCGTCTGCTTCGCCGAGACGACGATGCGCTGACCATGCACGGCCGCGTTCATCACCAGGTTCGACAGCGCCCGCTTGAGTGCATTCGGCCGCACCGCGAGCGACAGGCCTTCGTCGGCCTCGATCGAGACGTCCGCGCCCGCCCGCGATGCGCCCTCGCAGACCTCCCGGATCAGATCCCGCAGGGCCGTCACCTCGACCGTCTCGCCGCCCTCGCCACGCGCGAAAGCGAGGTATTCGTCGATCATGTGCTCCATCTCGGAGAGATCGGTCTTCATCGCTTCGACCCGCCGGGAGGGTTCAGCCAGCGCCAGTTCCAGCTTCAGGCGCGTCAGGGGCGTGCGCAGGTCGTGGCTGACCGAGGCCAGCATGGCCGTGCGCTGTTCGAGGTGCCGCTGGATGCGGCTCTTCATGGCCAGGAAAGCCTGCGCTGCCTGGCGCACCTCGCGCGCGCCGTAGGGCTTGAACTCGGCCACATCGCCGCCCTTGCCGAAGGCCTCCGCCGCTGCCGCGAGCCGTTCTATCGCGCGGACCTGGTTGCGAATGAACAGGATGGCGATGGCTGTCAGCAGCAGGGTCGTGACGATCATCCACAGCACGAAGATCCCGCCCTGCGTCGCCCAGGCCCGGTCGGCCGGCGCGATGATCCGCATGACCTGGCCGCGCACCTTGATGCGGATGTCGACATAGCCAGGGAAGCGAACCGTATCGAACCAGTAGGGCAGGTCGAGATGCTCGGAGAGGGCCCGGTCCAGCGACCGGTCCAGCGCCCCGAACAATGAGGTCGGCCGTCGCGGCGGCAACTCGCGGATCGGCGACAGCGCGATCGACAGCGACATCGAGTCCTGCGCCCGCTCGGCGATGCGGGTCAGCGACTCCGGCCTCGGGTCATCCTGATAGCTCTCAACGGCCCAGGCGATGTCGCCGGCAAGCCCGTCTGACAGGCGGCTGGTCACGGTCTGCCAGTGGGCGTCGAAGAACACCCAGGTCACCGCGATCTGCATCAGGGCGATGGGCAGGATGATGATCAGCAGGCTGCGACCGAACAGCGAGGTCGGCAGCCACCGCTTGATCTGTCGCGGAATGATGATCTTGAGCGCGCGGAGCTGCATCAGTCGGGGGCCAGACGATAGCCCACGCCGCGTACGGTCTGCAGGTAGCGGGGGTTCCTGGGGTCCGTCTCGATCTTGCGGCGAAGCCGGGTGACCTGAACGTCGACGGCGCGGCCAGTGACGTCAGCGGTGTCGCGGGCCAGCTCCAGCCGGTCGACCGGGGCGTTGGCCGACCTGGCAAGACGCCGCATCAACTCGACCTCGGCTTCCGTCAGGCGGATCTGCGCGCCGGCCCGGGTCAGTTCGCCGCGCTCGATTTCGAAGGTGCAGTCACCGAGCGACAGACTGCTGGGGCCGACGTCGCGCGGCCCGGCGCGGCGCAGGATGGCCTCGATGCGCAGCAGCAACTCGCGCGGCTCGAACGGCTTGGCCAGATAGTCGTCCACCCCGGCGGTCAGCCCGTCGATCCGGTCGCCGGACTCGCCCCGCGCCGTCAGCATCAGGATCGGCGTGCGGCCCGGCTGGTCGGTGCGGGCGCGCAGGCGGCGGGCGAACGCCACGCCGTCCTCGCCCGGCATCATCACGTCCAGCACCATCAGGTCAAAGTCGAGCGTCTCGATCAGTCGCCAGGCGGAGGCCGCGTCGGACGCACCGGTCACCCGGAAGCCGGCCCGGGCGAGGAACTCACGCAGCAGGTCGCGGATGCGGTCGTCGTCATCGACCACCAGCAGGTGTCGGTCCGGCTGGCTCACGTCACGCCTCCTCCCGGCGAAGGCCCACGCCCGTGCGCGATCCGGCCAGAGCAGCAAGAATCCGCCTTGTGCCGGCCACGCCGTCAAGCCCGCCTGTGCGATAGGCCCGGCCGAGCAGAGTCCTCAGCCGTTCGGCGATCCGGTCCTCGAAGGCGCGTCCCGTGTCGGTCAGGCGGGCCGGACGACGGCGGCCGTCCAGATCGCCGGTCTCGGTCTCGGCCAGCTGCAGCCGGACGAGGTCTGCCAGCGTACGGCTGGCCGCCTGTTTCGACAGGCCGGTCAGTCGGGCCAGATCGCGGACGCCGAGCCCCGGCCGACGCCGCAGCAGAAAGGCAGCCCGCCAGTGCGGCCGGCCCAGTCCGGGCTCCGTCTCCAGCGCTGCGTCGACGGTCGACCACAGGCTCGCCTCGGCCAGGAGCATCAGCTCAAGGCCCTGGTCGAGCTCTTCGTCCCGAAGGATCAGCCGCGGATCGGCGGAGATGGTCACTGCACTGCACCAATTTGTTTGACGCCAAAGGGCCTCGGGCGTCTAAGGTCGCGGTTCCCTTGAAAGGAGGGTTGCTCCCAATGTCTATCGTTCCCTTCGATGATCGCGACGGATGGATCTGGCTGGACGGCCAGTTCGTGCCATGGCGCGAGGCGAAGGTGCACGTACTGACACACGCCATGCATTACGCCTCCTCGGTGTTCGAGGGTGAGCGCATGTACGGCGGGGAGATCTACGAGCTGACGGCGCATACCGAGCGGCTGTTCAAATCGGCGGAAATTCTGGACTTCAAGATCCCCTACACGGTGTCGGAGATCGACGAGGCCTGCAAGGCGACCTGCGCGAAGAACGGTCTGACAGATTGTTACATTCGTCCGATCGCCTGGCGCGGTTCGGAAATGATTGGCGTTTCGGCCCAGAACACGAAGATTCACGTGGCCATCGCGGTATGGGACTGGCCCAGCTACTACGACCTTGAGCAGAAGAAGAGGGGCGTCCGACTGGCCTGGGCCAGGTACGACCGGCCCTCGCCCAGGACCGCCCCGACAGCGGCCAAGGCCGCCGGCCTGTACATGATCTGCACCATCTCCAAGCACCTCGCGGAGAAGGACGGCTACTCGGACGCGCTGATGCTCGATTACCGCGGCTATGTGGCCGAGGCGACGGGCGCCAACGTATTCTTCGTCAAGGACGGCGTGATCCACACGCCGACGCCCGACTGCTTCCTGGACGGCATCACCCGCCGCTCGGTGATGAAGCTGGCGAAGCAGCGTGGCTATGAGGTGATCGAGCGCCATATCATGCCGGAAGAGATGGCCGGCTTCAGCGAATGCTTCATCGTCGGCACCGCCGCCGAGGTGACGCCGGTGGCCGAGGTGGGCGAGTATCGCTTCACCCCGGGCACGATCTCGCTGACGCTGATGGACGACTACGCCCGGCTGGTTCGCCGCGAACTGGTCGACGCCTGAAGTGACGACCGTTACGGGGACATGTACCTTAGGTACGTGTCCCCGCATTCCCCTTATCCCTACCAGAGCGCTGACGGCCTCGGAGACCCCGAGTTCGAGGCCGGATGCGCATGCGGGTCCGGGTCAAACGCCGCCGACGGGTGGTGCTCTTCCGTCTCTGGCGACGCGTCGAAGTCGACCAGGGGCGGGCCGTCGCGGCGCGCCTTGGCCGGCCGCCCCTTGGGCAGCACGGCGGAGAGCAGAGCGGCGATCCCCAGCGCCACCAGTCCCCAGCCGATGAACATCCGGTGGCCTTCGAGCATCCCCAGATCGAAAGCCGGCAGCTTCAGGCCGATCGGCCCCCTGGGCTCGACGATGGCCCAGCCGATGCCGCCCAGCATCACGCCCAGAAGGAAGCTCAGGATACGTGCGCCCATGGTCTGTCCCCGTCTCGACCCTAACTGAAACGACCGTTCGGGTTCAAAGAGGCTGGGTCAAAAGGGTGCAACCGTCAGGGGAAGGCCCGACCGGAAGGCGTGCGTTCGTTGGGCAGAAGGAGGCGATTATGCCTTCAAAACAGCCACGCGTCGGGGCGGGGGTAGGCCTGGTCCTGAACCAGATGGATCAGGCCGACGGCGATCCGGACGTAGAACCAGATGTGTACGGCGGCCAGGATCAGGCATCCGGCGATCAAAAACGGAATGCCGATCAGCAGCACCGAGAAGATGCCGCCGCCGACGACCAGAACCACGCCGATGACCGCCCACCAGATCGACTTCCAGAAGGTCTGGATCAGGAACTGGTAGTGGGTGGCCATGCGCGGGCCGGCGTGCTCACGGTTGGCATAGGCCAGCACCAGCCCGATCAGCACCGCGACCCAGGCTGACGGGATGCTGAGCAGATACAGCCCGTAGACGACGGCGGGCAAAACCTTGTCTTCGTGAGCGCGTTCGACGGTGTCGGTCATTCTGGGCCTCCGTGAACAGGGATGCTGGACGGTTTTGGCCGGAGAGGCAAACCGGCGCGGCTCACGCTTACGGGAGCAGACTTCGCGGGATGGCCCTCGGGTCGAGCGTCGCGGTCTTTCCCCGCAGCCACGGCAGGGCCGCGAGCATCAGGATCAGCAGGAACACCAGTCGCGCGGCGAGCGCGATGCCGAGCGAGGCCGCGCCAGCGCTGATCGAAGCAACAAGCAGCACCGCCGCCCCGATGCCGAGCAGGCCCATGGTCCAGAGGAAGGCCTCGCCAAGCTCAAGACCGGCGGTTGTGAACCGGGCGCGGGGCGCTGCATCGGCCGACCGTTCGGCGAGCGCGCGGACCAGGGGCGACCAGGTCTCTGTCCGGTCGTCGAACCGGCCGGGTCCGCGCCAGCTGTGCGAGGGAATAACGCTGCGCCCCTTGGCGAATTGCAGGCCGACGGCCCGGCGAGGGCTGTTTGGCAGGCCCGCGAGTCGCAGCAGCTTGAGGTCCGCCAGCGCCCAGCGCCTTTCCCTGGCGCCGGCCTTCTCGACCAGCGCGTCGTCCTGCAACGTCCAGACGGTTTCGGGCCTCAGCGGAGCGAGGCGGGCGGCGTGCGAGAGGGGCGTCCCGGTCAGACCCGGACCGCCGTGATCTCGACCCCGGCGGCCTCGGCGTGAGGGGCGAGGGCGAGCGGCTTTTCGACCCGGACTCGCGCTCGCGTCACGCGCGGATCGGCCAGGCAGCGTTCCGCCAGCCGCTCGGCGAACATCTCGACCAGCTCGATGTGGCCTTCGGCCGCCAGCGCGCGGGCATCGTTGGCGATGGTCTCGTAGTTGACGGTCTGGGCCAGCCGTTCGGCATGCACGGTCGTGACGTCCAGCTCGACGTCGACGATCAGCGGCTGGGTCTTGCCGCGCTCATGGGCGTAGACCCCGACCTCGGCCTCGATCTTCAGACCGCGCACGAACACCCTGGCGACAACGACGCGCGCCGTGCTGGCGGGTTCGAAAGGCGTTTCGGGAAGGGTGGCGGCCACGTCTCTCAGCAGTCAGGGATGAATGATGTCGGGCGTCAGCCAGCCCAGATGCTGACCGCTGTCCACGGCGATCATCTGGCCCGTCACCGCCGTAGCGTCAATCAGATAGCGCAGGGCGGCGGCGATGTCCTCGGGACTCACCGCCCGCGCCAGCGGCGTGCCGGCGGCCTCCTGTTCGAACTCGCCAGGCGCCTGGTGGACCGAACCCAGCGTCGGGCCAGGGCCGATGGCGTTGACCCGGATGCGCGGGGCCAGGGCCTGCGCCATGGTCCGGGTGGCATGCCAGAGCGCCGCCTTGGACAGGCTGTAGCCGAAGAACTGCGGGTTCGGCCGCCAGACCCGCTGGTCGAGGATGTTGACGATGAGGCCCCTGCGATCGACCGGCAGCCGCGCCGCCATGGCCTGGGCCAGCACCGCCGGCGCGCGCAGGTTGGTGGCCATATGGGCGTCCAGCACGTCCGGGTCGAAGGACTGCAGGCAGTCGTCGATGAACAGGGAGGCGTTGTTGACCAGCAGGGTCACGGGGCCGAGGTCGGCCTGGGTCCGGCCGATCAGGTCGCCGGCGTCGCGGTCGGTCAGATCGGCCGCCAGCACGACGGCCCTGCGGCCTTCGGCGCGCACGAGCGCGGCCGCTTCATCAGCCTCGGCGGGCGAGTCTCGATGGCAGACGGCGACGTCATAGCCCGAGCGGGCGGCCTGGACGGCCAGCACTCGCCCGATGCGCCGCGCGGCGCCCGTTATGACAGCCGCGCCGCTCAAGGCAGGATCAGTCGACCCGGCCGAATTCGAAGAAGTTGATGGCGGCCAGAACGATGATGAAAATAGCGATGACGCCGATGGCGGCCATGACGCGGCTCCGTTTGCATTGGTCGATCCGGCTTTAACCGCCGCTCTCGCGCCGGGCAAGCGGGCGTTCTTCGCGCGTGGCAATCCTGGCGACTCTCGACGCTGTCTCGAAAGCCTCCGACCGTCATCCTGGGCCCTGTGCCCCGGACCCCCGGTTCAGCCGCACGAGCGCTGACCGGGTGTGATGCATTCGGAATACGGACAAAGGGATCCTCGCCACAGGGGCGAGGATGACGATGGGTTGGGTTGGGCGGAGACCGATTTCTGCTTAGGCTGACCGCATGTCCCGCTGGAAACGCTTCCTCGAACCCCGGCTTCGGCCCGCCTATCAGACCGTCATGCGCCGGGTGCGCGGGCTGACGCTCGGCGTGCGGGTGATGGTCTTTGATGAGGCCGGCCGCGTCCTGCTGATCGAGCACAGCTACACCCCCGGCTGGCACTTCCCCGGCGGCGGGGTGGAGAAGGGCGAGACGGTCGAGCAGGCCGCCGCCCGCGAGCTCGAGGAAGAAGCCGGCGTGCGCATCATCGGGCGGCCGCGACTGGTGTCGATGCATTCGAACGGCGGCAACTTCCGCGGCGACCACGTGATGGTCTATCGCGTCGACCGCTGGGCGCAGGCGACGGCGACCTCGCGCGGCGAAATCCTGCAGGTCAGCTGGTTTCCTCCGGACGCCCTGCCCGAGGGCGCGACCCGTGGCACGCGCGCCCGTCTGCGCGAGATGCTGGACGGCGGGTCGCCGGACCTGTTCTGGTAGGGCCAACCAAGAAAACACAAGGAAACGCTCATGGCCTGGATGACGCCAGCCGACTTCAGCAAGATCGCCGTCGGCATCGACCGTCCGGAAGACGTGGTGGTCGGCAAGGACGGCCGGGTGTTCGCCTCCGACCATCAGTGCGCGGTGGCCGAGATCCATCCGGACGGCTCCTTCACCCGCATGGGGCCGAAGGGTGGCGCGCCCAACGGCATCAACATGGACCTGCAGGGGCGGGTGCTGATCGCCAATTTCGGCATCTATGACAAGGAAGACGGCCCGCTGCAGCGGTTCGACCCGGCCACCGGCAAGCACGAGACACTGGTTGCGGAGGTGGGCGGCAAGCGCCTGACCAGCGCCAACTATCCGGTGCTCGACCGCGAGGGGAACATCTGGTGCGCCAACTCCACCCATGCCGAGACCTGGCCCCAGGCGCTGGACGGCCGCACCGACGGCTTCATCTTCGTGCTGCGCCCGGACGGCTCGACCAGCATCGAGGCCGAGGGGCTGAAATTTCCCAACGGCATGGCCCTGTCGGCCGATGATCGCTGGCTCTACTGCGCCCAGACCAGCGGTGCGGACGTGATGCTGTTTCCGATCTTCAAGGGCGGCAAGCTCGGCGCGGGCGAACGCTACGGCCCGCAACTCGGCCGGCTGGTCGACGCCTCTCAGGTCCAGGCGGAGGCCGACGCGGAGCATCATCCCGATGACCTCGGCTACACCGACGGCGTCGGTCTGGACGCTGACGGCAACGTCTGGGTCTGCCTGCCGGCGGCCAACAAGGTGGTGGCCATCACCCCGTCCGGGACGGTCGAGGTCGTGGTCCACGACCCGTCCGGCGAGATCGTCAATCACCCGACCAACATCACCTGGGGCGGTCCGGACCTGAAGGACCTCTACATCGGCTCGATCCGCGCCGGCTACGTGCTCAAGGCCCGCAGCCCGGTCGCCGGACAGCCTCATGTGCATCAACTTTGAACTCGCCCCTTTCCGAGGTGATCGGCGGTAACTAAACTAGCGTTTGAAGAGGCCGTGCGGCGGCCCGCCAGGGAGAGACGGTGATGCGCGATTATACGAAATTCTACATCGACGGTCAGTGGGTTCAGCCCACGGGCGTCACGACGCTCGACGTCATCAACCCGGCCAACGAGGAGGTCTGCGGCAAGATCTCGCTGGGCACGGCCGACCACGTCGACCAGGCCGCCAACGCGGCCCGCAAGGCGTTCGCCACCTTCTCGCTGACCTCGGTCGAGGAGCGCATCGATCTGCTCGAGCGCATCGTCGTCGAGTACCAGAAGCGTTACGGCGACATGGCCGACGCCATCACCGAGGAAATGGGCGCCCCGGCCTCGCTGGCGCAACGCGCCCAGGCGGCCATGGGCCTGGCCCACACCCAGACCGCCATCGGCGTGCTGAAGAGCTTCAAGTTCGTCGAGGATCGCGGCCCGACCCGTCTGGTCAAGGAGCCGATCGGCGTCTGCGGCATGATCACCCCCTGGAACTGGCCGGTGAACCAGATCGCCTGCAAGGTCGCCCCGGCCCTGGCCGTGGGCTGCACCATGGTGCTCAAGCCGTCCGAGATCGCGCCCTTCTCCGCCTATGTCTGGGCCGAGATCCTGCATGCCGCCGGCGTGCCGGCCGGTGTGTTCAACCTGGTCAACGGCGACGGCCCGACCGTCGGCGCGGCCATATCCAGTCATCCCGAGATCGACATGGTCTCCTTCACCGGCTCGACCCGCGCCGGCATCGAGGTGGCCCGCAACGCCGCCCCGACCGTCAAGCGCGTGGCCCAGGAGCTGGGCGGCAAAAGCCCCAACATCATCCTCGATGACGCGGACTTCCAGTCGGCCGTCACGGGCGGCGTGCGCTCGGTGATGATGAACTCGGGCCAGTCCTGCAACGCTCCGACGCGCATGCTGGTCCCCGGCAAGCGCATGGACGAGGTCATCGCCATCGCCAAGGCCGCCGCCGACTCGACCACGGTCGGCGACCCCAAGGGCAACGCCCAGATGGGTCCGGTCGTCTCCGAGATCCAGTTCAACAAGATCCAGAAGCTGATCCAGGCCGGCATCGACGAGGGCGCGACCCTGGTCAGCGGCGGCGTCGGCCGTCCGGAGGGCATCGAGAAGGGCTACTTCGTCAAGCCGACTGTGTTCGCCAACGTGACCAACGACATGACCATCGCCAAGGAAGAGATCTTCGGCCCGGTCGTCTCGATCATCGGCTACGGCAGCGTCGATGAAGCCGTGACGGTCGGCAACGACACCGAGTACGGCCTTGCGGCCTACGTCTCGGGCACCGACGTGACCCAGCTGCACGCCGTGGCCTCCCGGCTGCGCGCCGGCCAGGTCAGCATCAACGGCGGCGGCGGTGACCTGATGGCCCCCTTCGGCGGCTACAAGATGAGCGGCAACGGCCGCGAGTGGGGCGACTACGGCTTCCACGAGTTCCTGGAAACCAAGGCCATGCTCGGCTTCAACCCGGCGCAAGCCGCGGAATAGGATTCAGCTCAGGGGTGGAGTTAGGAGACCGTCGGGCCGCACGCTCGGCGGTCTCTGGCGTTTCAGGTCGGCCTACAAGCGGGCGGATGGGTGCCGAGGCCTTGTCCTCGCTTGGCCGACGAGCCTCCATGCTATGGCCAGGACCCACCCTGCGAGCGGTGCAATCCAGAGCATCTGCTCAAGGAAAAGGAACTGAATCGGGATAAACACCCCGTCCCGGAAGATTCCGACGTCGTTCTCGAACATGCGAGCTCCCGTGTCGCGGAAAACGGATCGTCCCCTCAAAGCCGCTGGAACGCAAGCTCGCGCCGATTCCTCGGACCCGTTGCCTAGCCCGAGGATTCCGGCATCCTAGGCTCGCCAGCGCCCGACAGAGGCTGCGGCGCCACGAGGAAGCAGCATGATCAATCTCGCCGACATCACCTCCGTTGCCGACGTCCCGCGCCTTCAGGCCCGCCTCCGCCCGAACGCCGAGGCGATCTGGTTCGAGGAGCGGGTGACCACCTTCGGCGAGCTGGATCGCGCCTCCAGCCAGTGCGCCAACGCGTTACTGGCCCAGGGCCTCCAGCCTGGCGACCGGGTCGGGGTGCTGGCCAGGAATATCGACGACTTCTTCGTGCTCTGGTTCGGCTGCATCAAGGCCCGCGTGACACTGGCGCCAGTCAACTGGCGGCTGGCTCCGCCCGAAATCGCCTTCATCCTCAAGGGCGCGGGCGTGAAGCTGCTGGTCGTCGGCGCGGACTTCGGCGGCGTGGTCGACATGATCATTGGCGGGCTGCCGGACGTTCACGGGCTGGTGCAGTTCGAACCGGGCCACGAACGCTGGCCCGCTTTCCGCGACTGGATCGGCGAGCATACGGCGTCCGACCCGCGGCTGCCTGCCCAACCCGACGACGACGTGATCCAGCTCTACACCTCGGGCACCACCGGCCTGCCCAAGGGCGTACAACTGACCCAGGCCAACTTCCTGACCCTGTTCGAGCTGGCGCTGGAAGCCGGCTGGGCGCGCTACGATGCAGGCAAGACCAACCTCGTGGTCATGCCGCTGTTCCACGTGGCCGGGACCAACTGCGGCCTGCTGGCCCTGCTGCAAGGCGTGCGCAATATCCTGACCCGGGAGGTGAACGCCCAGGAGATCATCGACCGGCTGGAGGACAAGCAGGTCGCCTATGCCTTTCTGGCCCCGACGATTATCAACATGCTGCTGCAGACGCCGGGCGTGGAGACGGCGGACTTCAGCAAGCTTGAGCGCATCTTCTACGGCGCCTCACCGATCTCCGAGGCCGTGCTGCGCCAGGCCCAGGACCGGTTTGGCTGCGACTTCCATCAGCTCTACGGCCTGACCGAAACCATCGGCGGCGCCACCTACCTGTCGCCGGAGGACCATACGCCGGAGCGTGACAAGCTGCGCTCCTGCGGCAAGCCCTGGCCCGGCTTCGAGGTGCGGGTGCTGACGCCGACGGGGGAGCCCGGCAAGACCGGCGAGGTCGGCGAGATCCAGATCCGCGCCAAGGGGGTCATGAAGGGCTACTGGAACCGGCCCGAGGCCACCGCCGACGCGGTCTGCCCCCAAGGCTGGTTCTCCAGCGGCGACGCCGGCTATTTCGATGACGAGGGTTACCTCTACATCTACGACCGGGTGAAGGACATGATCGTGTCCGGCGGCGAGAACGTCTATCCGGCCGAGGTCGAGAATGCCTTGTTCAGCCACCCGGCGGTGGCCGACGCCGCCGTCATCGGCGTGCCGGACGAGCGCTGGGGCGAGGCGGTCAAGGGCATGGTCGTCCTCAAGCCCGGCGCGACCGCCACCGCCGACGACCTGATCGCCCACGCCCGCGGCCTGATCGCCGGCTACAAGGCGCCCAAGAGCATCGACTTCGTCGACGCCCTGCCGAGGAACCCGTCCGGCAAGGTGCTGCGGAGGGAGTTGCGCGCGCCGTTCTGGGAAGGGCGGGAGCGGCTGGTGGGATGAGGTACGCGGCGGCGCTCCTGACCCTGTTTCTGGCCGCTGCCACGGCCCAGCCGGCGATGGCCTGTCAGCGAAACCCCGGGTTGGGGGCTGCGGTTCTGTCCCGCGAGGCCTATGCGGCGGTGTTGGTAGATGCCGCTGTCGACATCGATCTGGCGATCGCTGTCAGGCCAGACGCGATCAGGATAGAGACTTGGGTCGATATGGCGAAGGGCATGAGTGGCTTTGATGACGACGATCCAATGTTCGGGCGCCAGCATCGTGTGGACGCGGCCAAGGACCTTGTTGCTCTCGGCGCCGCCAGAATCGCCTTCAGGAGCGTCGAAAAGTTGAAGGGTGGCGACCCGCGCGAGTTCCACCTGTACGGATTCTGGGCGACCGGAACCGTCCAGCCGGAGTCTGACCTTTTCCACAAGGGTCTGGCCGTCTTTGAGCTCTGGCCGACCGGCTTCTCTTCGGGCTGCACCACCGATGTCTATGTGTATCAGGACGGCCTCTACCTGATCTTCCGCGATACCCAGGGCCGTCTTCTCGACGCCGAACGTCTGGAAGGAGACCCGATCCCGGGCAAGGTTTGGGGGCGGCCGTTCGAACAGATCGACGCGTCGGATGATCCCTGGCTGGCGGCAGTGCGGAGTGCCGCCGCAGCGCACTAGTCAGCCGGTATGCGGGCGCTGTGGCGGACCTCGAGGATTTTTACGCCTTCGCCCTTTATCCGATAGCGGATCAAGTAAGGTCTCACATGGGTGAGCTCACGCCGTCCATTCGATATAGGGCGGCCGCGACTGGAATTCAGATTCAGCGAGTCGGACGCCTCAATCAGCTTTCGCGCCAGCCGATCCGCCGCATATGGATTTTCCAGGCCGATGTGCGCGCGAATTGCATTCAGATGAGCGAGTGCGCGTCGGCTCCAGATTACTCCAGCCATTCTTTCGGGATCGGCTTTTCGTCAGGCGTGCCCCAGGTGAGCAGCCACTTCCTCACTTCCGCATGCGGCACAACCCGGCCGGCCGCGACATCGGCGTCGGCGGCGGCTGAGTGCTCGTCGTAGTCGTCGTCGAAGACCGTCGCGGGGGCTTCCTCGAAGCCGGGGGGCTTTGGATCGCTCATGACGAGAGGCTACCACGCACACGACCGGCAAGAAAGAACAAACTGGCAACACAAGCGTGGATTGTGAGGGGTGAGACGCGCGTCAGCCTTCCGGCGTCAGCACCGTCAGCATCACCGTCGCGCGGTGCACGAACCCCAGGGAGCTGTGCAG
>JBKJII010000203.1:0-4359 GCA_046598505.1 Caulobacter sp.
GCTTAGAACACCATCGCCACATAGCGGCGAACGATGTGGTTGGTGCCCAGCCCGCCATTATGCTTGGAGGCTGCAAGCTTGAGATTGCCGTGGCTCATGCGGACCGCCAGGGACAAGTGCTTCAAGCCAAACTGAACATTTGTAGAGGCGTTGAGCAATTGCGCACAATTGCCGCGAAAACCAATTCCCTTGGCGGTCGCGCATTTCATTTGAAACACGCCATACTCGCCAGCCGATCCGCGAATGGAAGGATTGTAGCCGGATTCAATTTTCGCAATGCGCAGCGCAAACCATGTCGGCACGCCATAGCGCGGGGCCATGTTCTTGATCAGTGCGATGACCTGACCTTGCGTTGCTGTCGAAACCGTCGATCGGCGCGCCTGGGAATGCTTCTTGAGCTTCACATGATGTTTGGCAAGATGAGGCCGTGGAGTAGAAGCAGCTTCCGCTGATCCTGTAAATATAGTTGCAGCAAATATAGCAACTGTGAGTCCTGCGATAAGTTTATTTTTCATTTTTATCCTTTTGATTTACACAAACAACGACAAAACAAATTTCATTAGACTGGAATTAACATTTACAAGACCGCCGATGTCAGGGGGAGTTTGGGGATAAACTGCCTAAATGTGACGATAATGAGGCCCTGTTCCACGGCCCTCAATGCCAACATGTTCTTTGATTGCGGCGCACAACAGGTTAGAAGACCCCATGAAATTTCTTGATGAAGCAAAAATCTATGTACGTTCCGGTGATGGCGGCGCAGGCGCCGTGTCGTTCCGGCGTGAAAAATTTATCGAAATGGGCGGGCCCGACGGCGGTGACGGCGGCAATGGCGGCGACGTGTGGGTGGAAGCCGTGGATGGTCTCAACACCCTGATCGACTATCGCTACCAGCAGCACTTCAAGGCCGGCACCGGCATCCACGGGATGGGCCGAAATCGCCACGGCGCGGCCGGCGAGGATATCGAGCTCAAGGTCCCCGTCGGCACCCAGGTGCTGGAAGAGGACAAGGAGACGCTCATCGCCGACCTCGATGTGGCCGGCAAGCGCGTGCTGCTGGCCAAGGGCGGCAACGGAGGCTGGGGCAACGACCGCTTCAAGGGGCCCATCAACCAGGCCCCCAAGCACGCCAATCCCGGCTTGCCGGGCGAAGAGCGCTGGCTGTGGATGCGGCTGAAGCTGATCGCCGACGCAGGCCTCGTGGGCCTGCCCAACGCCGGCAAGTCGACCTTCCTGGCCGCCGTCAGCGCCGCCAAGCCGAAGATCGCCGACTATCCCTTCACCACCCTGGTGCCCAACCTCGGCATCGTCGACCTCTCGTCAGAAGAGCGGTTCGTGATCGCCGACATCCCGGGCCTGATCGAAGGCGCCTCGGAAGGCGCGGGCCTGGGCGTCCGCTTCCTCGGCCACGTCGAGCGCGCCGGCGCGCTGATCCATCTGGTCGACGCCACCCAGGACGACGTCGTAACTGCCTGGCGCACGGTGCGCGGCGAGCTCGAAGCCTACGGCGAAGGCCTGGCCGACCGGCCGGAAATCCTCGCCCTCAACAAGGTCGACGCCATCGACGCCGGGGAGCGCGCCGAGAAGGCCGCGCTGCTCGAGGCCGCCGCCGGCATCGCGCCCCGCCTGATCTCCGGCGTGTCGGGTGAAGGCGTCCAGGAGACGCTGCGGGCGGTCTTCCAGGCCGTCAGACGTCACCGTCTCGCCGAAGCGGCCGAAGCCGCCGGCGATAACGCGGACGAACCTTCCGACTGGTCGCCGGTCTGATGCGAGGAAACGCCCGATGCTGATCCCCGGCCTGCTCTCTCTCGCGCTCGTGCTCGCCGAAGCGCCGGTCGCCGCGCCCGCGCCGGCCCCTGTCGCCGCTCCCGCAGCGACGTCCCCGGCGGTCGCCCCGGCCAAGCCCGTCGATCCGGTCGTCGCCCAGATCAACGCCCTGATCGAACCCTACAAGGGCAAGAAGGGCGACCGCCTGCGCGGCAAGCTCGGCTTCTCGATCGGCACGCGCCCCGCCAGCGACGGCGAGGTGGTCTTCTGGATGTTCAACGTCGAGCAGGAGACAAGCTGCGGCATGGATCCGGCGACGATGGACATGCGCTGCATCCGCCCCGAGCCGTTCCAGTGCCGACTGGCGATTGCGTTCGACAAGGACGGCAACGTGAAAGCTTGGGCGCTCACGGGCGAGCCCCAGATCTGCCGCGGCTTCATCGGGCTGCTGAAGGCCAACTGATGGGCGGCTTCCGGTCCGAACTGGCCGTCGCCCGCCGCGTGGTGATCAAGGTCGGCTCGGCCCTGGTGGTCGACGCCGATACCGGTCAACCCGCCCGCGACTGGCTGGCCGGCTTCGCCGCCGACGCCGCCCGCCTGCGCGCCCGGGGCCAGCAGCTGCTCGTCGTCTCCTCCGGCGCCGTGGCCCTCGGCCGTCGCCGCCTCGGCCTCAAACGCAAAGCCCTGACCCTGCCGGAAAAGCAGGCCGCCGCCGCCGCCGGGCAGTCCCTGTTGATGCGGGCCTGGGAGGAAGCGTTCGAGCCCCACGGCCAGGCCGTGGCCCAGATCCTGCTGACCCGCGACGACACCGAGGTCCGCCGTCGCTGGCTCAACGCCCGGGCCACGGTCGAGACCCTGCTCGACCTGAACGTCGTTCCGGTGGTCAACGAGAACGACACGGTGGTCACCGAGGAGATCCGCTACGGCGACAACGATCGTCTGGCCGCTCGTGTGGCCCAGATGATCGGCGCTGACGTGCTGGTGCTGCTGTCGGACATCGACGGGCTCTACACCGCCGACCCGCGCCAGGACCCGGCCGCGACCCGCCTGGACCGCATCCCCGAGATCACGCCGGAGATCGCCGGGATGGCCGGCGGAGCCAACGCCGCGTCTGGCGTCGGGACGGGCGGCATGGCGACCAAGCTGGCCGCCGCGCGCATCGCCCGCGCCGCCGGCTGCGCCACGATCATCACCCTGGGCTCCCGGCCCCGGCCCCTGCAGGCGCTCGAGGACGGCGAGGCCGCGACGGTCATCGAAGCCGCCGTCAGCCCCGCCGCGGCCTACAAGAACTGGATCGCCGGCTCGCTGGCCCCGGCCGGAACCCTGACCGTCGACGCCGGCGCGGCCACGGCCCTGCGCAGCGGCAAAAGTCTGCTGGCTGCCGGTGTCACGGTCGTCGAAGGCCGGTTCGGCAAGGGTGACGCGGTTCTGGTGCGCGGTCCGGACGGCGAGATCGGCCGGGGGCTGTCGCGGTATGACGCCGCCGACGCAACGAAGATCGCCGGCCTGCGCTCGGACGCCATCGAGGCGGCCCTGGGCTTCACGGCCGGACCCCTGATCCACGCCGACGACCTTGCGCTGGTCGGGGTCCCGGAAAGCCGCTAAGGCTCAGTCTGAGCAAAACGAGGCGTTTGATCCGTGGACGACGGGGGCCTATCCCTGCAGGCGACGATGCTGGCGACCGGACGGGCCGCCCGCGAGGGCGCGCGCGCCTTGCGCCTGTCAACGCCGGCGCAGCGCACGGCCGCGATTCTCGCGGCCGCCGACGCCATCCGCGCAACCGCACCGACCATCCTGGCCGCCAACGCCGCCGACCATGCCGCCGCGAAAGCCGCCGGCATCTCGGGCCCGCTGCTCGACCGGATGATGCTGGACGAGGGCCGCCTTGCTGATCTGGCCGACGCCGTGGCCGCGGTCGCCGCCATTGCCGACCCTCTCGGCGCCGAGATCGCCCGCTGGACCCGGCCCAACGGCCTGGACATCGCCCGGGTCCGCACGCCCATCGGCGTCATCGCCATCATCTACGAGAGCCGGCCCAACGTGACGGCCGACGCCGCGGCCCTGTGCCTCCGCTCGGGCAACGCGGCGATCCTGCGCGGCGGATCGGAATGCCTGCGCACCAACCTTGCCCTGCATGCGGCGATGGTGAAGGGCCTGACCAAGGCTGGCCTGCCCGCCAGTTGCGTGCAGCAGGTCCGCACCACCGACCGCGCCGCCGTCGGCGAGATCCTGGCGGGCCTGGATCACACCATCGACCTGATCATCCCGCGCGGCGGCAAGAGTCTGGTCGCCCGCGTTCAGGCCGAGGCCCGCGCCCCGGTGCTTGGCCACCTCGAAGGCCTGTGCCACGTCTTCGTCCACGCGGCCGCCGACATCGCCAAGGCCCGCGACATCGTCGTCAACGCCAAGATGCGCCGCGTGTCGGTCTGCGGCTCGGCGGAAACCCTGCTGATCGACCGCGCCGCCGCCGAGCGGCTGCTGCCGCCGATCGCCGACGCCCTGATCCGCGAGCGCCGCGCATCTCGCAGCGTTCGCGGAACAGGGCGTCGGCGATCGGCGGCAGCAGCCGCTCGGCGGCGGCGCGGTCGATCA